>PLSN01000115.1 GCA_003165135.1 Bacteroidota bacterium | reverse complement strand
ATGATAGATACCATGAATCCCGCTCGACGTAGAACAAAAATAATAAATGCTGTCCGTAGATGAAGGGTGGGATGTGGGTTTGCATCTACGGACCTACACAAAGCTGTCCGTAGAACTTGTCCGCCTATGGCGGATGAAGGCTGGCCTGCGGGTTTGCTTCTACGGATTTATCTGCCTCTGGCAGACCTACAAAAATTACTATATTTAATTTCATGTCTGAAGGCGGATATAAGATCAGAGACCAGTTAGCTATTCACTTTATTACGTTTGCAGTGGTGGAATGGGTAGATGTCTTTACCCGACAGCAATACAGGGACATTGTTTTGGAAAAGATACGTGAAGGCCAAAAAGAAAATGGTTTGCTATTACATAGCTGGGTTCTGATGTCCAATCATTTTCATGGCATCCTGTCTGTTCGGGAGGGTTTTACTCTGAGTCATACACTCGGCGAGCTAAAACGTAAATCGAGTATGGAGATCATGCAGGCTGTGGAAAAAAGCGAAACTGAGAGCAGGAAGGAGTGGATGCTTGATATTTTTTTGCAGGCAGGACAGGCTAATAAGCGCAATGATAAGCGGCAGTTCTGGCGGCAGGAGAACCATCCTAAGGAATGTTTCGGCAGAGAGTTTACGCAGTAGAAGATGGACTATATACACGGGAACCCTGTGAGAGCAGGTATCGTTGATGTTCCTGAGCACTACTTGTATAGTAGCGCAAGGGACTATGCAGGGCAGAAGGGATTGTTGCATATCGATTTTCTGTGGTGAGTATATGGCAGGCCTGCCTGTCCGATAGGCAGGTCCGTAGAAGCAAACCCGCATCCCACCCTTCATCTACGGACAGCNNTCAATGGGGATTTATTCTTTAGTGGCAGATTCGTTAGGGTACCTGTACCTTTCGGGGGTTTTTTCGGGCACCCAGACTTTTGGCAATGATACCGTAACTACCCAATCTGCCAACGATCTGTTTATAACCCGATATACGCCAGGCGGTAGCTGCCTGGGTGTTGTAACAGTTCCCAATTCAACCGGATATGCTATCACCGAGGATAGTGCGCAAAATGCCATTATTACGGGGGCGATATTCGGCCCTGCCGTTTTTGGCAATATTACTTTGGATACCACCCCCACCGCCCAAACAAATTTTTTCGTAGCTAAGCTAAGCGCTATTAATTATCCCTTGTCTATCCAGAGTTTGCTGCCTCCGGATAGTACTTTGCAAATATACGCCAACCCCAGCCGTGGTCTGTTTACTGTAGAGGTACCCCAAAGCGCCCTGCAGGCCAGTAGCGGCACTCTGATTATTTATGACAGCTACGGCAACTTGATTAAAACCCAGCCCATTGATCTAAGCACCAGCCATATCGAGGTAGATCTGGGCCAGGTTAGCCACGGAGTTTATAGCGTGCTGCTGACATCACAGGGGGCTGAGTACAGGGGCAGGGTGGTGATACAATAGCTGAGATGAACAGAACAAAATATACTAGCGCCTTCCCGATAGGCTGGCAGGTATAAGCTGGGGGTATGTTTTTGGTCCGCATTTATTAGGTGCGTTTACCTGTCCCTTTTTGAGCTTCGGGTTCGGCGTAGGCTTCCAGTCTTTCTCGCGGTAGAGGATGGATGGTGTTTTTGGCACTACGAAGTTATTCATGAGATGTATTTTATTTACTTAATAATGCAAATTTAGCAATTAATATTTTATTTTGCAATAAAATATATAAATTTTTGCCCGATGTAGAGGCCTTTTTACTCATCCATTCACCTACACATTATCTCCCATCGCCTCATATACATTCGATTAAAATCACAGGTGTAGTGTTTTTCAAAACAAAAATGTATATTGAGCTAATCTTTAGATCGTCACATAAAAGAATATTGATATTTGAAATTGTATAAGGCAGGCCCTAAACTCCTTTTACTGTTATTGCCCCTGTGCCTCCCGGTGATATGCCATGCTGCTATCACTATCGACTCTGTGCATACTACCCCCAGCACCTGTGCCAATAATGGAAGTATCACGATCTATGCCCTGAGTGGCGGCAGTACTATGCTGTACTCTATCACCAGCGGCCCCAATACCCGCGCCCCGCAGCTCGGCGATCAGTTTGCCAGCCTGCCGGCAGGTATCTATACCCTCATGGTCACGGACCTGAACAATGATACCACAAAGATCAAGGACACGATAAGCGGCCAGTATGCCTCACCTAATTTTTCGCCGACATATACAGACCCGCCATGTCCCGGTTCGAGCACCGGTGAGATCATAGGCAATCCGCTGATAAACACCGGTACACCACCCTTCACATGGGTCCTGACCAATCTGACTACTCACGTAGCCACTACCCAGAGTTCTGATACTTTCAGCAATCTGCCTCCGGCATCTTATAGCCTCCGGGAATCTGACTCTTGCGGAAATTTTGCGACCTACAGTGTCACGCTGGCCACCCCAAATGATTCGTTTTCTATCAATCAGGTGGTCAACGAGATCATACCTTGTGATTCGGTTAGATTAAAAATAACCTTGTTTATACTCAATAGCCTTTATGCTCCTCCCTATACGATCAAAATACAAACACATAATGGCACCTACCAGCATACCATCACTGACCTGACCTATAGTGGCCCCAGTCCTTTTTTCACCGAGGACGTAGGCGGAGTGAGTTATGGTGACTATATCAATATCACCATAACTGATGCCTGCGGCCGCAGTTCATATCTGGCCAATACGGTAGCCGATTATCACCTCCAGATCAATTTTACTGCTCAGCCGGGGTCCTGTGCCATAGGGTATATTGCTGCGTTTACGCTGGAGGGAGATTCGACACAGAGCAATGTCAATACTACCTACTTTCCCGATCCGGTCACCGTCATAGTGCGCAATGCTAGCACAGGTGCTTTCATAGACTCTACTGTCACCAATGATACAAGCACACACTTTTCCCAGTACGGATATTCTGCGCCGCTAACCGGGAACCAGAATTATTCCATAGAGGTCAAAGACGGATGCGGTCATGTTTATACAGAGGTCTATGCATGGCCCGTGACTCCTGCTCCCATTAACACAGGCTATGTATTTGTTTCCTCCTGTATGGATTCTACGGCATGTTATGAGTTTCAGTGGACATATACCTTTTTTACTGATCCGACCTTTGAGCTACTCTCCGGCCCCGGCTATATCAGCAGCACTAAGCCGAACTATGTCTATAATGATACGATCATTTATCCCAAGACATTTTTAGGTATCGGTGGCTCAAATGGATATTTCCTCCAGCTGACCAATCTCGCTGCTGGCACGTATCATTATCGCGTCTTTGATTCCTGCGGAAACAGTATCACAGATAGTTTTACGATCAGAAAACAAGATCTGAACAGCGACAATTTCACAGCTCATTACATTAAAGGCTGTCCGGGCCAGAATGTGGTCTCAACAAAAAACGACAACTTTTCGTATGCATTTTTGAGTGGCACCGGCATCAGTACACTAGGCCTCACATCTCCTACAGATACAGTAATCAATCTGAATTACGGCACATACATTGCGTCCTTTTACTACATACAGTCTACCTATGCGATAGCTATAAATCAAAACCCAACCTGTCAGGTCATTCGCGATACGATAAACATTCCGGCATATATACCACCACAGATATCATACGCAGACCAGATCGCATGCCACGGGACCATGTATCTCGCTTTTCAGCCTGATAGTGCTGCCGGGGTAGCGCCATACAAGTATGAGATACTGAGTGGGCCGCTGACCACAGGAGTACAGTCATCCAATCTTTTCACACTCTCTCTGCCGGGATCATATCTGGCGCGCGTCACAGACTCATGCGGATATGCGAGTACATTTTCTTTCACGATAGACACTTCATCATTCACGGATGTCGTCAAAGCAGGTTCTTCATGCGTAGGCTACAGTGCGACCCTCAGCGCCGAGTATTCACCATATGCCACCTATGTCTGGCAGCTACCATCTGGCGGCACTTATGTGGGTGATTCACTTGTCTTAAGTCCTATCGTAGCATCAGATTTCGGACTATATAATCTAAAAAAGATCGTAAGCATCAATGGCTGCAAAGATACTTTCTACACGACATACACATTCGCCGGAAACTCCCCCACACAGACATACGCGAGCATATGCCCCGGCCAAAGCATATTATTCGGAGGTCTCTCGTATAGCCTGGCCGGTACTTATCTTGACACTATTCATACGAGCAGCTGTGATAGCATAGTAGCACTAAACCTCACTATCAAGGGGCCCGTCTATGACTCGGTGGCACAGACCATCTGCCCGGGACAGTCTGTGACAATAGGCCTGCATACATACACGGCTACCGGGATATACAGAGATACTTTTGTGACCGCAGGCTGCGATAGCATTCATATTTTAAATTTGCATCTAAACAGTTATAGCTATGACTCTATATCAACCATGATATGCCCGGGTCAAAGTTTTCTATTCGGAGGTATAGCGCGGTCAGCAGCAGGTTTATATTATGATACCATCCCTACTACGGGATGCGACAGCATCGTGACGCTAAACCTTACTATTCGAGGGCCGCTATATGATTCGGTATCCCAAACTATCTGTCAGGGCACGAGTGCATCTGCAGGTATACACACATACACTACCACAGGTATACACAGAGATACCATAGCGACAGGAGGCTGCGATAGCATCCACGTACTGAACCTTCATGTCGCGCCATATGGTACAAGCGCAATATCGCAGATCATCTGCCCGGGACAGAGCT
>PLSN01000379.1 GCA_003165135.1 Bacteroidota bacterium | reverse complement strand
TGGCTGGACCGCAACAACGGGCCGTATTTTGGGCGAACATGCGGCCAAAACCAATAAAAAGAACATAAAAAATAAAACCCTATTCCCACTCAATGGTAGCGGGCGGTTTGGAGCTGATATCATAGACCACGCGGTTTACTCCTTTGACATTATTGATGATCTCATTGGAGGTCTTCGCCAGGAATTCATAAGGTAAATGCGACCAGTCTGCGGTCATGCCATCGGTAGAGTTGACAGCACGGAGGGCTACGACATTCTCGTAGGTACGTTCATCGCCCATGACACCGACGGCTTTGATAGGAGTAAGGATCACTCCGGCCTGCCATACCTTGTCATAGAGCTCATACTTCTTGAGATTGCTGATAAAGATATGATCTGCGTCCTGCAGTATCTTGACCTTGTCCTCTGTGATATCACCCAGTATCCTGACTGCGAGGCCCGGACCGGGGAAAGGATGACGATTTAGAATATCGGGATGCAACCCAAGTTCTTTACCAGCTCTGCGTACTTCATCCTTAAAAAGGAAACGCAAAGGCTCGACGATTTTGAGTTTCAATCTTTCAGGTAGCCCACCGACGTTATGGTGTGACTTAATAGTCTGAGATGGGCCATTGACGGAGACAGACTCTATGACATCAGGATAGATGGTGCCCTGTGCGAGCCATTTGATATCAGGGAATTTATGTGCTTCCGCCTCGAACACCTCGATGAAAACACGTCCTATGATCTTGCGTTTCTGCTCGGGATCTGATACACCTTTGAGTTCACGAAGGAACAGCTCACCGGCACGGACACCGACGACATTCAAGCCCATGTCCTTGTATTGATGGAGTACGTTCTCGAATTCATCTTTGCGCAGGAGGCCATTGTCAACGAATATGCAAAGCAGGTTGGCGCCAATAGCTTTCTGTAGCAGCATGGCAGCTACGGATGAGTCTACACCACCTGAGAGGCCGAGCAGTACATGTTCTTCGCCTATTTGTTTTTTGAGTGAGGAGATGGTTTCATTGACGAAACTGGCCGATGTCCACACATGGCTCAGCCCGCATATACCAAAGAGGAAGTTGTTCAGGATTTTAGGGCCATCTACAGAATGATAAACCTCGGGGTGAAACTGTATGGCATAAACAGAATGGGGAAATGCACCATCTTTGGCTACGAATCCTGCTATCGGTATGGAATCAGACTTGGCTATGATATTAAACTTATCGCCTACCGCAGTGATAGAGTCGGCATGACTCATCCATATCTGAGAGTGGTTAGTCACTCCCGAAAAAAGCGGTGATTTTTCATCGGTCACATCGAGATGAGCGCGGCCATATTCACGTTTATCGCTTTTCTCGACTTTGCCGCCGTATTTCTGTGCCAGCAACTGTGCCCCATAACAGACCCCAAGGATCGGTACATGTTTGACTAGGGCCTCTATATCCACATCCGGGGCATCAGTATCTCTGACCGAAGCAGGTGAGCCTGAGAGGATGACTCCCTTGATGTCGGGTGTGATGGCTGGTATTTTATTGTAAGGAACTATCTCGCAGTATACTTCTGACTCCCTGACGCGCCGTGCTATGAGCTGTGTATATTGGGAACCAAAGTCTATGATCAGTATTTTCTCTTGCATGGCGCAAAATTACATTTTGAACCGGATACTAAAAGGAGAATTTATCAGCCCTGTGGGTAATTTGATTGGAATGCCGCAAAATCAATAAGGCTAATGGTCTATTTTATGTTATATCCTTCTATTTTTCTGTAGAGTGTATTCAGTCCGATATCGAGTTTCTTTGCAGCCTCAGCCTTGTTTCCTTTGGTGATCATGAGGACCTTTTTGATATGCTGCTTCTCTACTTCCGCCAGTTCGAGAGAGTTTGGAGCATTTTCCTGATAGGTAAACTCTAAAGGGAGAAACTCCGGACGCAGCTCACCATCACAGAGGATCATGGCTCGTTCGATCACATTTCTCAGCTCCCGTATATTGCCTTTCCAGCTATGTGTCTTGAGCGTATCGAGAAAGTCTTTGGATATCTTTGGATATTGGACCGCCATTTTATCCGTGAAAATATTGATGAAATGAGTGGTGAGAAGGTCAATGTCATCAACCCTTTCGGACAGTGATGGCAGATTTATCTTGAATACAGACAATCTGTAATAAAGGTCCATTCTGAATAAGCCTTTGTCTATTTCCTGTTGCAGGTTGCGGTTTGTAGCAGTGATCACACGTATGTCTACACGGGTTGGCTTGGAGTCGCCTACTTTATAAAACTCCTGTGTTTCCAATACTCTCAGTAGTTTAGCCTGAAGGTCTATGCTCATTTCACCTACCTCATCCAGAAATATACTCCCGCCGCTGGCTTCTTCCATCAGGCCTTGTTTATCCTTGAGTGCACCTGTGAATGATCCAGCTTTATGGCCAAAAAGCTCGCTTTCGAGCAGTTCTTTCCCAAGGGTACTACAGTTGACCGCTACAAAAGGCTTGTTTTTTCTCTTGCTGGCATAATGAATGGACTGAGCAAACACTTCTTTACCGGTACCCGTATCTCCGAGCAAAAGAACCGTCGCATCTGTCTGTGCCACTTTGCCTGCCAGATTTTTTGCAACCTGAATAGCTGCAGAGTTGCCTACGATATTCTCAAAGCTGTATTTGTCTGATATCTTATTTTCCAGCTGGCTGATCCTGCTCTGTAGTTGTGATTTCTCAAGGGCCTTACTGATCAGAGGAATGATCTTTGTATTGTCATCACCCTTTACCAGATAATCAAAAGCTCCATTTTTTATAGCCATGACACCATCAGCTATAGTGCCGTATCCGGTTATTACTATTATTTCAGTAAGGGGGCGTTTTAATTTGATAGTTCCTACCAGCTCTATGCCATTGGCATCAGGCAGATTGACATCACTCATGACGACAGAGACGTCTTCTTTGTCCAGCAATTTGAGGCCGGAAGCAGCATTGCTTGCGGTCAGAACATTGAAGCCTTCTTTTGATATAATCCGGGCAAGCAATGTCTGCAATGCTATATCATCATCTATTATGAGAACTGTGTTGTTCATCGGAATTAAACATACACAAAATCCATATAAAATTTCAGAAAGATTTTGCAAATCAAGTCTGATGGTGGGTCGCGGGACTACATCATTACCGGACAATACCCTTGTCTTGATTTATGCCTTGTGTTGATCGCATACATTACGCTGATTTCCGGGGCGCCAAATGTCGATGTAGAGACCTGTAACTTAGATATATTTACATCATATGAAAGACCTAGGGTCAGGCTTTTATAGTCGAAACGACAGTGGATGATGACAGCATCAGCCATCGGGATGTCCATAGCATTGGCTATACGGACCTGAGCACCCAGATAAAGGAAGTTTTTGGTCAGGACCTTATTGCCAACTTGTATCTTCAGCATGGCCCCTGCATTATACTGGCTGGCTGGCCCCTGGATAAGCATAAAGAAATTAGGGATGACCCAAAGTTTTTTATTGAGAACTATAGTAGCCCCGCCATGAGCAGTGAACTTCATATAAAGCTTCTCGTCGAAAATGCTTGTATTAGTTGAAGCTGAGAAGAAAGATATCTGAGGTTGGTTGATATGGCTCAGGCCCGTACCCAGATATACATCGGTTCCGCTTTTCAGGGTCACTGAATAAAACAAACCGGCACTAACATCACCATAATAAACCTTTGTTCTGGCGAAAGCTTCCCTTTGAGAGGTATTGACAGTACCTGTGGCCTGATCATAGTTGAAATCATATGTTGCTTTACTTGGGTCAAATCCTCTGGTATTAAACCCACCCTGTATACCCAGAGATAAAGACATGTTTTTCTTTCTGCTCATCATGAAGTGGTAAGCTGCTGTCAGGGCAATATTATTGGTTTGGAACCCTGCTTCACCTGACTGGTCAGAGAAGAAAGACATCCCGATTCCTGCAAAACTGGTATAAGGGCTTACCTTGCCTATGGCCATGTCCACACCTGGNNCGGCTATTGTGTTCCATTGTGTCCGGAAGTTAGCATATGCTCTGAGATCACCCTGGCTGAAACCCGCCAGAGCAGGATTGAGCAGTAGCGGAGACATGGCAAACTGTGAAAAATGAACATCCTGTGCCTTTATATTCAGCATCGAGCAAAGTGCCACAAGGATCGTTAAGTATTTATATGATTTCATTTCGTTTTATTGAGATTTTGTTGTTTGAATATTATCTGATCAAAGTCACTGTACCACTGGTCTCCACGTCATACCCGTTTTCACATTTGCCTTTGACCTGATAGACATACGTGCCTTCCTCAGCTTGTTTTCCATTGATATAGCCGTCCCATCCTTCGGTGACACTGCTGGTCTCAAATACTATTGAGCCCCACCTGTTAAATAATTGGAAGTACTCAAGGTGTGATAAAGTTTTGGAACGTACATAGAGTTTGTCGTTAGTGCCGTCACCGTTTGGAGTGAATGTGTTAGGAACGAAAATGGATGCCGGATCACAATTCAATATATGGATCAGCATAGAGTCCTTTGTGGTACAGCCATATTGATTTTCGCCATTGACATATACCACTTGTGATTCGGTAGGAATAAGCGTGGTCGTACCACACTCGGTGCATGAAAGCTCATTTTTTGCTGACCAATGATATGATGTCAGGTCTCCTGATACCGGAGATATGGAGACCTCTGTATATGGAGTGGTATAGATATTAGCAGGCAGTTTAACGGCAGCGGCGGGATTCAATCCGACGGTCACAATGGCTACTGCTGCAGGACAGCTGCCACTGGTAGCTGTGACACTAAAAGTTTCTGCCTCTGAACCTATAGTCGCCATTGGGTCAGCTATAGATGTATTATTGAGCTCAGGAGAAGCGTCCCAGGTATATGTGACCCCATGAAAAAATGTATCTGTCACTGAGGCATTGAGCTGAACTGATGATCCAGCGCATACCGAAGTGTCTTTGCTCAGGATCAGCGGGATGAATTCATATACTCTGACCGGAATGGTCTCTGATACAGTGCATCCGAGCCTATTGTATGCTGTCACAGTATAATCTATGCTTTCGGCTGGGGTGCAGACAGGCTGGAATGAATTAATACTGCTGAGGTATGTAGCAGGGGACCATGTAGCGCCAAAGGCCTGCTGTACCACATTCATCTGGACATTTGCATTCTTGCATAGTTTGATAGTATCCTGAGCATGCAGGATTGGCAGTGGATCGACCATCACTTTAAACCCTCCGGTAGCGCTACAGCCGAATTCATTGGTAGTGGTAACAGTATAGTAAGTAGTGTCATTCGGCTGCAGGATCACAGATGTGCAGGTATCGCATATGTTCAGGACCTTAGTAC
>PLSN01000032.1 GCA_003165135.1 Bacteroidota bacterium | reverse complement strand
ATTCCGGCAATCTTATTAATTGGTTATTTGATAAAGATATCTTTTGGAGATTTACCATATTCCCCATCTGCTCAGGCAATAAGACGAGCTTGTTTCCGCTAATGTCGAGTTCGATGACACTTGTCAGGAGAGCGATCTCAGCAGGTAGCTCATTCAGATTAATGGAGTTGAGATTCAGGATCGCTAAATGCGTAAGAGGTATGATTTTTTTGACATCATAGACTGGTCTTGCCAGATTATTTGAACCTATACTGAGCTCTTTCAGATTTTTCAGGTTTGCGATTGATGCAGGCAGCTCAGCTATCTGATTCCCATTTATTCTCAGGACTTCGAGCGTTGGGCAAAATTCAATACTGGCAGGCATTGCAGCTATTACATTGTTTGACAGATCGATTATTTTCAGTGTTCTGGATGAGAATAGTACTGCAGGTAGAGCGGTGATCTTATTGTTATTGAGGTATAACTTCTGGATATGCGAAGTATATATGCTGGCAGGGATCTCTGCCAATCCCAAATAAGAAGCCTCAATGACCTTTAGCTTTGGCAGTTTCAAAAGAGCATCAGGCAGTTTGGCCACAGGGGTCGATTTGCCTGCTGATATGGATGTATATGATCCGCTGATCCTGAATTCTTCCAGATTGACAAGTGAACCTATACGATCAGAGATATGCTGGATATTATTGCCAAGCAGTATCAGCTTTTTGAGGTT
This sequence comes from Bacteroidota bacterium, assembly GCA_003165135.1. Classification (GTDB taxonomy): domain Bacteria; phylum Bacteroidota; class Bacteroidia; order Chitinophagales; family LD1; genus UBA1941. Next base: position 4,433 of record PLSN01000032.1, on the reverse strand, counting down.
GGACATTTTAAACACCGCTTCCGGTATCTCTGTGAGCTGATTGTCTGACAGGTCGAGGACCTCTATGTTTTTGAGCTGCTCAAGGGACGCAGGGAGTGCTTTGAGCCCTTTATCCTTTAGCTCCAGCACCTTGACATCCGATGGCTGCTTGAGTGCGGATTCTAAAGTGTAGAAGGTCTGTGGGTGAGCTGATGCCGCCATAGATATCAGGCCGAGCATGGTTATGTTGATCAGTATATATAATGGTTTCATACCATACTATACGATACAATCTAAAGCTTGTTTCAGGTCGTTTATTAATACCGCAGATTCTTCCAGGCCGATGTATATTCTGACGAGATTTGGTGGATAAGTTCTGATACCGGAATAATCGGCCGGATAGAACGCACATGCAGGCATGATAAGGGATTCATGGCCACCCCATGACACTGCCATTTTGAAAAACGTGAGTGATTCACAAAACTTTTCCACTTTTGAAATATCCTCAGTGTTTAGGTAGATCGAAAACAGACCTCCGGGCCAGAGCATTTGCTTTTGAGCAAGAAAGAGTTGCGGGTTGCTTTTTGAAAATGGATATAAGACTTCTTTTACAGCAGCATGTCCTTCGAGATAGCTGACGACCTTTGCTGTACTTTCTTCTATTTGCTTCAGTCGGATCGGGAGTGTGCGGAGACCGCGCAGCATCAGCCATGCATCATTAGGTGATATGATAGCGCCCAGGTTCATAAATTCGGACTTATAGATCTTTGAGATAATTTCCTGACGGCCGATGATCACACCTGCTACTACATCACTATGTCCATTCAGGTACTTAGATGCGGAGTGAACCTCAATATCAATGCCCATCTCAATGCAGCGCTGACCGATCGGTGTGCAGTAGGTATTGTCAATGATGGTAGTGATCTTTTTTTCTTTAGCAAAAGCTGAGGTGGCTGACAGGTCCTGTAGTTCAAACGTGAAGGTATTTGGGCTCTCCAGGATGAAAAGCTTTGTGTCTGGCCTGACAGCATCAAAATAATCACTAGCTGATGTACCATCGACAAATGTAGTTTCTACGCCAAATCGCGACAATATGATCCTGCATAGTTTATCCGTCCATCCATATGGTTTTCTGATACATACTATATGATCACCCTGCTGCACCTGAGATATCACAGCTGTGGCCATTGCAGCTGCACCGCTGCCGAGTATCAAGGCATCGTCGGTGCCTGCCAGAGCGGCTATTTTTTTTCTGAGGATCTCTACGGTGGGGTTATTGCCCCGGGTATATAGGTGGGCTGATTTTTCGTTTCCGAATGCCCCCCGGAGCGCTGTCACAGTGTCAAAAGCGAAATTGCTGGACTGCATGATAGGAGGGGTGACAGCATTAAAATATAGTTCACGTTCTTCTCCTAGCTGGTTGAGAATATATGAGATGTCCATTACCTGAGATTTATATTGCATAGTTAAGTATAAAACCGCACAGGATGTGATAGGCTGAATTTTTTATGGAAATCATAAATAAATGCCTTTAAATAAGGTAAATGGCTACTTTGGTTGACAGGCTTATGTTAAAAAAGTGGATATTTTTCTTCAGTAAAGAAATGGCAGGAAAACTGTAAAATTTCTTTTGGCACAGGTACGTTAAATACAAGTACAGAAGCCTTTCCAGGCTTTGTTATTCATTTGGATAGGCTCAGTTCCTATATTTCGTAGTATGTATTTTTATTAACATCAATATCTGTGGGCTTTTAGGGTATTCCTAAATTTATTAATTTCGGCACGCTTGTGAGACAATAAGTAAATTTTGAATCACATAAACTGATTTGAATTAATGCATTTGAAAAAGATCATATCATTACTTGCCATTGCGCTGGTAGGATTCATGCCTTTATCGGCCATGAATCCCTTTGCCCATGATAGTCTCACGCATGTCGAGCTTGACCCTGTGGTGATCTCACTGGATAGTATGGCCTATCAGTTATTTACCAGAGATAAATTTTTTGGCAATACAGCGGAACTGAATGAATCTATCCACCTGACCAAGGACCAGCTCCCCAGCTATAGCCCTGAGGAAATGAAGCGCAGGATGAAATTGATACCATCCATGATGTCAATGGATTATAATGCTGATGTGCAAGCGTTTATAGACCTTTTTGTCTACCGGAAGCGTGAGCTGATGACCAAATTGCTTGCCAGTTCTCAGATATATTTCCCTCTGTTTGAGGAGATACTGGACAAAAACCAAATGCCGGATGAACTGAAATACCTCCCGGTCATTGAGTCAGCCCTCAATCCTCAGGCGGTATCATCAGCTGGAGCTACCGGCCTTTGGCAAATGATGTATGGCACAGGAAAATTAATGGGGTTGGATGGCAATTCATACTATGATGAGCGCCGTGATCCTGTCAAATCAATACATGCAGGAGTCAAGTTCCTTAAACAACTATACGACCTCTACGGTGACTGGGCGCTCGCACTGGCGGCATATAACTCAGGTCCGGGATACGTAAATAAAGCAATCGCAAGGGCAGGAGGAATCAAGAACTTCTGGGCGATCAAGAATATGCTCCCGGCTGAGACCAGAAGCTACGTGCCTACTTTCTTAGCTATCGTATATGTTATGCATTATCACAATGACTATAAACTGGTATCTGCTGAGCCTAAACGTGAACTCTATGCAGTCGATACGGTGATGATACAGGGTAAGGTTTCCCTCAAGCATATAGCCCAGACATTAGGGATGGCTGCTGATGAACTACAATTTTTGAATCCATGCCTGAAATATGGTATCGTTCCATCCTTGCCTAATGGCTATCCGCTGAATATTCCTGTTAATTATTTTGCCACATTTGAATCACGGAAAGATGTGGTCATGAATGATCCTGATATGGCAGCATTGGCAGCTACCAATGAAGGATATGCTAATCCTACTATGGTCAGGGTAGCTAAATATGTCTGGTACAAAGTACGCAAAGGTGAAACTCTAGCTAGTATAGCAGCACGATATGGAGTGGGCCTATCCGAAATACGCGAATGGAATCATTTAAAGAATAACTATATCGCAAAAGGGCAAAACCTCAAGATACTGACCTTCCCTGAGGTGCCGGTATATCAGTCACCTGCCCAAATCGCAGTTTCCCAGCCACAGCATATTTATGTAGCAGACTCAAGTGGTGTAGGAAGTACTAACAGTACTACACCGGATACTTCTGAAAAAGTACTTTATTATTACGAAAAGGGCGATGGCACAAACAGTGATAAACCAATAAATGGACCTGGCACAACATCTGGTTCAAAACCTACAACTCAATCANNAATCGGGAGATTCATTATGGAGTATCACTCAGCACTATCCCGGACTGACCATAGATAAACTCAAATCAGATAATAATCTTTCAGGCAAGAACCTTCTCAAAGGTCAGGTCCTGAAAATAGTTTTGTAAAAAGTATAGTTCGGAATTCAATACACTATCCACACTCAGCTTATTGGTAGCAATATTCTATTTATTGTGCAGGCCTGTTTAACGGGCTGGGAGAGGCTTTGGGTGCGGTAGTCGGCTTATCCTTTTGAGTAGGATTTTTCTGAGTGGCATTCAATTTTGAATCCTTCGCCTGAGGGTTTTGTTTTTGCTCTGTGGCAGTAGTATTCTTGTCTGCTTTTTTCGAAAGCAGTGCATTGTTTTGCTGAAAAAAAGATAGGCTCATCAAGTAAGCCGACAATATCAATATTTTCATTTCTTGTAAATTTATCAATCCGATCGGATCAATAATAACCCGATCGGACTGATCAATAAATTAATATTCTAATGCAGTGATTGTTCTATGGGCAAAATTAGGCGCCGATGACTGCTCGCAATAAATATTTCCGGTAATATTTCCGGTCACCATCCAGTCTAGTTGCAATGTATGGCTCACATTGGCGGTGACAGTCACGGGAATACTCAGCGATAGGCCCCATCCTGTTACGGTTCCTGTACTGTGATTTAGGTCTTCTCCTACAGTGATAGTCGCTGCGATAGGTGTACCATCCAGCAACACTTCTGCCAGAACATTTTGCTGAAGGTTAGTGACAGTGGGGTCAGAGCGCCCTGACATAGTCATTTGTACCAAAAGGTTAGTCTTGACAGGAGTAAATGTCAATGTAAGGCCTGTGCTGACGTAAGCAGTCGACGCTGTATTTATATCAGTAGTTCCGGTCACTGCATGTACCACCACTGTAGGTATAGTAGTGGTGAGCGTACCAGCGCAGTCAGTAGATGACAATGTGTTATTTAACGTATTAAAACTAAGCGCTGTATTACTGCATGTTGGGCCGGTTGGACCAGTAGGGCCATTTGTTCCGTTGGTACCGTTTGTGCCATTCGTTCCGTTAGTGCCGTTTGCTCCTGTAGGGCCAGTAGGGCCTGTTACACCATTAGTCCCACTAGTTCCGTTAGCACCTGCAGCACCAG
>PLSN01000161.1 GCA_003165135.1 Bacteroidota bacterium | reverse complement strand
GCGGTATGAGCACAGGAGTCTATATCTTGAAGATCACTGACAGCAATGGTACAAGCCGCATCAGCAAAGTAACGGTCGAGAAGTAAGGCCTCATTTATATACTACGTTTTCTGCGTCTCTCCGCCTCTGCGGTGAAATGTATTACCTGACAACCGACAACTGTCAACAGTCACCTGATTTTCCCTATATTCGCCTCACTAAAATTTAACGACAATGGATTTCTCCCTATCAGAAGAGCATTTGATGATACGCAAGGCCGCCAGAGACTTTGCACAGAATGTATGCAAGCCCGGTGTGATCGAGCGCGATAGCGACCAGATATGGCCGGCTGAGCAGGTCAAGGGAATGGCCGACCTGGGTTTTCTGGGTATGATGGTCGACCCGAAATATGGGGGGGCAGGCCTCGATACGCTCAGCTATGTCATAGCGCTGGAGGAGATATCAAAGATCGACAACTCATCTTCAGTACTCATGTCCGTCAATAACTCTCTCGTATGCTGGGGTCTGCAGGAGTTTGGCAATGAAGAACAAAAACAAAAATATCTAGTGCCGCTGGCTAAAGGTGAAAAGATCGGAGCATTCTGCTTATCGGAGCCAGAAGCAGGTAGCGACGCTACGCATCAGCGTACCACTGCCGTGGACATGGGCGATCACTATATCCTGAATGGTACCAAAAACTGGATCACCAATGGTGGCTGCGCATCAGTTTATCTGGTCATAGCCCATACAGACCCTTCTAAAGGACCTAAAGGCATTAATGTACTCATAGTTGAGAAAGGTATGCCGGGTTTTATAGTCGGCAAAAAGGAAGATAAACTTGGTATTCGTTCTTCAGATACACATACTTTGCTGTTCAATGATGTGAAAGTGCCAAAGGCTAATCGCATCGGAGAAGATGGCTTCGGGTTTAAATTTGCAATGAAGACACTCGCCGGTGGTCGTATCGGTATCGCTGCCCAGGCACTCGGTATCGCTGCCGGTTCGTATGAACTAGCTGCGGCATATGCTCAGCAGCGCAAGGCCTTCAACAAAGAGATCATTCAGCATCAGGCTATAGCTTTCAAACTCGCGGATATGGCCACGGAGATTGAAGCGGCTCGGCTATTGGTTTATAAAGCTGCTGCGCTGAAAGACGCTCACGAGAATTATGATATAGCCAGCTCGATGGCCAAGGTATTTGCCTCGGAGACTGCGATGAAAACAGCTGTCGAGGCAGTGCAGATCCACGGCGGCTATGGCTATGTGAAAGAATATCACGTAGAGCGCCTCATGCGCGATGCCAAGATAACCCAGATATACGAGGGTACATCAGAAGTACAACGTATTGTTATTTCAAGGGGTATACTGGCATAAGTAATATCAAGTGTAGTTGCCAGCCACCAGCCACCGATTGCTACTTCTTCACTTCTTCTATAGCAGCTTTAGCATGAGCTATCACCTCGTCCATACGTGCCATCTCAGACTTGATTTTATTTAGATCGTATTTGGCCCTTGTCTTCTTATCAGAGCTCAGGATGCTTTCATAGACTCCTTTTGCCCGGGTGTAGTTATCTTTGATCCGCTCTATGGCACCTACCCCGAAACCATGCAAAGGTGAGGCTTCTTCTTTGGCAGTCAGTATAACGGCTTTCATTTTGTCGATACCGCTGTCAACCATTTGAGAACTCATCCTTAGCAGAAAATTAGCATAATGATAGAGTAAAAATGAGCGAGAGAAGCCCTTTTCTTCATGCAGTTTCCTGACGAAATAGGCATCGTATGTTGAGTCGCCGCTGGATGAAATGACAGTATAAACAGCATTATTGATGTCAAAAAGAGCTTCCTTGTCAAAAAGCTTGGTTTTTTTGAGCGCTTCAAGAGTGTCAAGCTTATTAAGTGTAATAAGAGATGTTGATGCTACCAAATACGATGAGTCACCTAGGTATTTTTCGATCAGCGGGATATAATCCTTTGCTTTCTGCTTGCCAAGTGCCTCTATCACCGCGGCACGTACTAAGGATATAGTATCAGACTCCAGGACTGTTTTCAGCATAGGCAATACAGTATCTCTATTATGTGTAGTAATGGAAATATTTCTGGCAGCGATAGAGCGGATGCTCTCAGAGGGGTCTTTTAGCGCATCACGATATGTCATCATCGCATCATAGTTCAGCCTTTGGTATTTTCGGAGTGAATCGATGGCCTCGCGTTTCTGCATATAGTTAGCCGCATTCCGGTATTGAAACACATATTGATCAGGAGTTTTATTTTCTGTTTTTTCGCACAGGAGAATACGCTCTGCATCTCCGTCTATAAGGTCAGGCACGCCAATGGCCTTGAAAGCAAAGGTTTGTTTGTTTTTCTTTAAGGTCACCTGATGTCTCTCTACGTTTTTGCCATAATGAATATCAATGGCAAAAGGCAGCTCGTAAGTGAGATAAGTATCCGTGTTGTGCTTCTGCGATACCTTGACATAGACGCTGTCTGCGGTATAGCTGTAGTCAAAGTTTATCACCGGGTGACCATTGTTGAAATACCACTGATTGAAAAAGACATTGAGGTCCCGGCCTGTCACTTCTTCAAATGCCTTGCGCAGTTGAGATACTTCCGCATTGTCAAATTTGTATCTGTTCAGGTATAGTTGCAGTGATTTGAAGAAGGCATCATCTCCCACCATATACCTGAGCATATGCAGTATACGTCCGCCTTTCTCGTATGTATGCGTATCAAAAACTTCCTCTCTGTCCTCATAGTGATAGCGGACAAGATCTACATTTTTACCCCGCTTGGATTCATTCATGTACTTTTCAAACGCCTGATGATTTTTCCAGTCACCGTATTCTTTGCCGTACTTGTATTCATTCCAGAGATATTCGCCATAGTCTGCGAAGGACTCATTGACAGTGATATTGCTCCAGCTCTCGCAGGTGACCAGATCGCCAAACCACTGGTGAAACAACTCATGCGAAATGTAGTCGTGATAATCCTCATCCAACAATTGTCTGGGCGTGCGGTTGAGGTTCTCGCCATGTAGTGTCGCAGTAGTATTCTCCATCGCACCACTCACATAGTCGCGAGCCACGACCTGTGAATACTTAGGCCAGGCATAGTCCATACCGAGCCTTTTAGAAAAGAACTCGATCATCTCAGGGGTCTGCCCGAATATCCGTTTAGCATAAGGCGCAAATTTTGGCTCCACATAATAATTGACCTCACGGTCTCTCCAATGGTCTTTGGTGATCACAAACTCACCTACTGCCATCATAAAAAGATAGGTCGAATGTGGCAGGTCCATCCGCCAGTAGTCAGTGCGTGAACCGTCTCCATTGTCTTTCTGTGAGGCTAGTATACCATTTGAAAGCGTTGTATACTTTTTGTCTACGGTAATATATATCTCATCCGTGCATTTAAAATTCGGTTTGTCGAAGGTAGGAAACCAGTTTGAGTTGGATTCTGTTTCTCCCTGCGTCCAGATCTCTTTGGGTTTGTCGCTGTCTTTGCCCAGTGGGTTTATGAAGTAAAGCCCTTTGTCATCCTGTATAGCCATAGAGCCTTCACTTTTGTGCTCATTAGGTTTGGCTTTGTAGTCAATGAACACTGAATACTTTTCATCCTGCTTATATTTTTTATCAAGCTTGATATGCAGTTTTAGTGTGTCATAAGTGAAACTGAGTGGAGACCTGCTGCCATCGGCGTTGATCAGCTCTACCTTGTAGATGTCCATATATTTGGCATCCAGTAAGAGTGTGTCCTGAGGATAGAAATGGGGCTTGACGGTCAGGTATGCTTTGCCGTACATCCATTGATGCTCCCAGTCGAAATTTACCTCCAGTTTGGTATGAACAAGGTCATGTAGTTTAGTAGCTGCGCCGCGATAGGGATTGTCTCTCGGGACTGTGATCTGCATGGTATCAAGCAGGATGGCATGCTTTTCGTCGAAACCGGCTTTCTGTGTTTTGCAGGAAAATAATACGGTCGAGAGAACTATAAAACCGAGGATGGTTTTAAAAATATTATGAAAGGATCGCAAAGGCTGATATTTAGGATTGTGATATTG
>PLSN01000017.1 GCA_003165135.1 Bacteroidota bacterium | reverse complement strand
GGAATAAGCATTAGCGGAACAATTTTTTTGCCTGTAAATATGCCATTGGTCTGATAAGTGATCTTTGCTGTATTGCCCAGACGTATCTTTTGAAGGTCGATATAGTTTGAGATATAAGTGATTTCCTTGTCCAGGTCTACCAGATCACTGCCTGATTCGGTGGTCGTATACCTCATCATTCCGGATAGTTTGACTATGGCTGTAGCAGTGTTTCGCGACTTTTCTTCGATGGCCAGCGAATAGATACTATTCAGTGTATTAAAAAGAAAATGAGGATTGATCTGCGACTGCAGATAGGACAGTTGTACCTCGGTTTTTTCCTTTTCAGTCCTTTTCAGCTGACTATTAATCTTTAATGTCATTGATACAAAAAGCACAATGATGAAGAGAAAGAAATTGTCACTGATATGCGGCAAAAAGAAAGGCCGTTGAAAATGGCTTTGCTGTACATCTACCATAAAAGGCGGGGCTGCACCCGGAGGCAGTGTGGTAGTTTGAGGCAGGTCAAAGGCTCCCGCGGGTAGTATCAACTCAGGGGTATAAGTGATAATAAAAAAACTAATGATACATGCACCGAAATAGAGGATATATCTTTTGCTGAAATATAGCTTCGGTATAAGAACAAAGAAGTTCAGATAAAAAAAACCGATGAACAGGATGTATAAAGCCAGCTTATGAAAGGCGTATGAATCAAACTGAAACCAATAGATCGGCTGGTCAGGTGCAAACAGGATAGGCAGTGCCAGAAAACCCAGGCAGCATATCAGGTGAATTACTATTTGCAAAAACTTGTTTTTCATTGGACTAAATTTATACTTAAAATGTATAAAGATTTAATCCAAAAAATAAAAATGAGGTAATCCCATTAAATGTGTCGGTATAGAAAGTTTAGCTTTTAATAAAGTCAGATGGTTCCTCTTATGATAGCATCATATTTTGCCCAGTACGATCATCTGGTCGAGAGTAGGTCTCGCACTGCCGCCCTTGGGCTCTATTGTGATGGCGAAGGCCTGCGGCTCAGATACATCTTTCATGCGAAGCAGTAGAGATTCTTGTTTTTCATTAGGCAGCATACCCAGGTCGACAGGTTTGCCATCTACTATGGCCCATAGCTGATACTGTTTAGATTCTGCCAGAGGAGGCAGTCCTGACATATTGATATAGGTCTGCTTGCGTTCTTTATCCCAATATATCAGGGCCCTTGATGCGGGTGAAAGTGGTAGCCCTGCCAGAGCTACTCTAACATTCGATGGACTGGATATGATCGTGAGATCATCAGTGATATTATTGATCTGCTTAGTGAGGTGAATGTTATTGTCGGCCAGCACATTATTTTTTGTCCTCAGGTCTGCCAGCTCGCCATTCACATTTTTATAGCTGTTGTAGAAATATATATTCCCGCCAAGGCTTATGATAAATAAAGCAACTGATGCTGCAGCCAGCCAGCGGTAGTTATTAGAAGTGTACATTGGTACTACCTTAGTTTCTTTAGTATCGCTGAGTTCTAGTTGGTCAAGTATTTTGCTTCTTAGCTCAGGTGCAGGGTTTTTACGGTGAGCCGATGCATAGCCATCCACCGAATCCTGTATAGCGCCCAGTTCGGCCTTTACTTCGGGATGCTGTGCGCACATAGATTCCACCTCTCTTCGTTCAGCCTCTGTGAGCTGATCGAAGACATAGAGTTCCAGTACTCCTGATGATATGTATTCCCTGATATCCACTTCTTACTTTACAAATATTTTGCGCAAATTCATCGTCGCACTTCTTAGCCTGGTCTTGACCGTACCCAAAGGAATATTGAACTCCTCAGCTATTTCTGATTGAGTATATCCTTTGAAATACATCAGGTCTATCAAAAATCTTTCGTTGGGGTCCAGTTTCTCTACTAACTCAACCAAACCTATGTGCTCCGGTTTTATATCATCTGACTTCAACCGTTCTAATTGATTTACGTTTTTTTCTGTGCTCTGGTTTTTCTGAGCGTTATTAAAAGCTTTGGATCGTGTCTTGTCTATCGCCTGGTTTCGACAGATATTGAGCATCCATGTGAAGAGCTTTCCTTTTGATGCATCATAGTCATTTATGGCCTTCCATATTTTCACAAAAGCATCCTGCAGCACATCGTTGGCTGTTTCCTCATCTGTCACTATGCGATTTATCACGCCATACAGTGCACCGCTGTAGTTGTCATACAGGTATTCGTAGGCCGAACGCTCATTGTTTCTGAGCTGCTCTACCAGTAATGATTCTGATATTTGATTCTGACCGGGCAAATGTGTGTATGATTGATGTATGTGAATATAGAAAAAATAACGACTTACAATAACAACTTGCAAAACAAGTCTCGCAAAAGTCCAATGCAAAGCAATAGTAGCGATCAAAATCGAAAAGGGGTAAACCACTCGGCGACGATACCACACTTTGTCTCCAAACCAATAGATCAGGCTAAAGTACATGAAGGCTATGACGGTGATCTGTCCAAGTTCTACCCCTACATTAAATGATAGCAAGGAAGTATAGAACGCATTTCTTGGAAGCCCCAATTCATTCAATGCAGAAGCAAAGCCCACCCCATGCACAAGCCCAAATCAAAAAACTATAACAACACGCCAGGGTTTTTAATTCACTCATGACCGATTTCCTATGGCTATAAAGACAATCGAAAGTGCTATGATCGGCACCACAATATTCGGTGGCACTATAATGATCCCTTTCATACCAAATGGAATGAGGCGCAATTTGCTACGGCGACAGAGTTGCGTGGTGAGATGCAGCCTGTCACACAGCTTTGCTACACTGTAGGTACGCCTGTGGCAATTAAGTTTGGTGTGAGTTATTTCTTCAGATAGTATAAGGTGAAATTATGCGCATTGTTTTCTTTTTTCTGCTATCATCTTTCAGCACGCTCGTATATGGTCAGTTTGCGATTCTGCCATACAATATAGCGAGGGATAGCCTGACACATATTTCCGTTTTTCATTCCGGCAATACTGCAAAGGTCAGGCTCAGCAGTCAGCCGTGTTCGGATACACTTTCGGTCATTTATCCTGACATCAGGATAAAAAGCGAAATAGTAGATCATAAATGCCTGACCGGGGAGATGCTGGTAAGAGAATATTACAATTATAGTATAATGATAGGCTATATCGAATTTGCCGAACCGGATATGAAGCGGAGCTATATTTTTATCCAAATAGCAATGTTTTTTTGAAAAAATGTTATGATAGCGGTCAGATGATCCATATGAATGATAAAGTAAGGACGTATATCATGAAAACCGAGTATCCTAATTCGTTGTCAATCAATATCACATTGCCTTCTTTTAACACGTAGGTTATTATAAAATATGTGATTGATTTAATGTGTATAAAAAACCCCAGATATTCACACACTGGCAGCACATACCATACAACCATTTAGGTGGTATCACACATCTTATTATTATAGCAAGCGTAGATTTTTTTACTATTAAATAGTATATTGGTGGCCTCTATGTTAAGGTTCAAGTACCATTTAGTGACTTTAAACTGAAGAGCGGTTCTGCAAAATATTGGGATCCTTTATGGATATTGGTACAAGTATTTTAATAAAAATAGAGAAACCCTGATGGATTGAAGATAATTACATAAGATAAAATATGAGACAACCCTTTTACTTTCTAGCCCTTTTTGTTTTTATGTGTTTGACGACTGCCCTGGTCGCGCAGCCGGCAAACGATGATTGTGCAAATGCAAGTCCTGTATCAATACCAACCAGCGGAAGCACATGCGTGACCGGCACTACTGTGGGAGCAACACCTACCAACTGGACGGGAGCAGTTTGCGGGCAAACTAACTGGACCGATGTATGGTACACTTTCGTTTCAACAGGATCATATACAGTAGTGAGTGTAGCGCCTACCGGCACACCGGCAGCTCAGCAGCTGGGTATCGCCGTTTATACAGGTACCTGTACCAACCTTACTTTGAGTGGTCCATCCTGTGCTGTATCTACCACCAATAATGGTACCGATACCATCCTGCCGATAGCACCTGTCGGGACAATATATTATGTGGAGGTAGCCTCATTTGGCGCAGCGGGCGGTTTTGATCTTTGTGTCAGCTCTACTGATCCACCTCCGGCACCGGGCAATAGCTGTGCCACAGCCAGCAAGTTATGTACTGAAGCACCTTTTGCCCTGGCATCTGTCCCTACGGGCGGTACCGGCTTTAAGCCAAAATGTTTCACCTTCGCACCCAATGCTGGTCAATGGTACCAATTTACCGTGGGAGTTACTGGTTCATTATCATGGCTTTGTACACCAACTACACAGCCAAGTTTTCCGGGAGCAGGCGATGGCATTGAACTAGACTGGGCCATTTATGATATTACTACTAGTTGCCCCACTACCGGCAACCAAAATACCCAATTAGTATCCTGTAATTATAACTATGAAGGGTCAAACTCCGATCCTGTGGGTATGCAAGGCACTTCAACAACTATTCCATGCACTGCTCCCTGGCCAGGTACCGCAGCGGGAGAAATATGTCCGCCTATTACAGTGACAGCAGGGCAGACATATGCTATTTTTATCAATAACTTCTCATCCCCTGAAGCAACGGGTTGGAATTTTAATTTTAATGGTAGCACTTTTCTCATGGCTCCTGTCGATACTTTTGCTTTGACCCCGGATACTATATGTGGTAATTCAGGAACAGTCACACTGAATAATCTTAGCGCCGGGGCAATATGGCAACAATGGAATTTTGGTGATGGTAATACCTCTCTGGCTGTTGCTCCTCCCGCCCATACTTATTCGTCTCCGGGCACATATTTTATAACATTAAAGGATTCGACTCAGACAGGATGTATAGCTGTAGCCAGCAAATCGGTCCTGATCACCCCCAATCCTACTGTAACTATAAACAATGATACGATCTGTGCCGGTGCGAACGGGAGTATCAAAGCAATTCCTTCTGTACCTGGCGGGACCTATGCCTGGAGTACGGGAGCAACTAAAGACTCTATAATTAAATCTCCAGCGACTACGACTACTTATACCCTGACCTACACTTCGCCCACAGGTTGCACCGTGACGGCCACTGGTAAGATAGTAGTCAACCCCCTTCCCACTCCGACGG
>PLSN01000245.1 GCA_003165135.1 Bacteroidota bacterium | reverse complement strand
GCCCTTTCATCAGAAACTGGACCGTCGATTCATCATTTCCTAGTATACTTCTCAATGTCCCTTCAGCCTGCTGACGGCTTTGCAGGGTTCTCAGGTCTACCGCAAACAATGCCTTAAAGACTGTACTGTGTCTGTCTTCATATTCTACCGGAGCCACATCTACCACGACTAGCTTAGCTACTTTCTCTGGATGTTCCAGAGCGATATCCATTACCACTTTACCACCCATAGAGTGTCCGATAAAATGCGCCCTATCTATCCTCTGCTGCTGCATAAATTCCAGCAGGTCATTTACCAATAAGTCATAACTAAACTCAGCAGTATGTGGTGAACGGCCATGATTGCGCTGATCTATGATGAATACCTGAAAGTGCTCACCCATTTGCTTCGCGATGGTCTGCCAATTATCCAGCGAGCCAAGCAGGCCATGCAAAATAATGAGCGGGAACCCAGAGCCAATAGTTTTAAAATTGAGATTCATTACTTTGTCAGCGACTTGCCATAGTCAGTCAAATAATTTTGAAGTCCACGGAGATCAAAAGTAAAGGACCGATCTATCTTATCCAAAAATTGGATATCATAAGGCAGACAATGAGCAATATGCAGAGTAACCTGTGCCTTATCCATAGAATAAACATTTGCCGGGTCAAAATTTTGCTTACATCTGTCATAAGCAGCTATAGCATCATTATAAGCCTTCTTATCGTCATCTGAAAGTGCCTTTTTGTTCAGAGCAAATTTTAGCGTATCCGTATATTCCTGTATTCGTTGACCTTTAAGCCCTTTTGCAGAATCTACCAACATTTGTACTCCTGCTCCGTTGAAAACATCTCCGAGTGTTACTTTCTTACCCGACGCCCCATCATATGTATAATATCTGGTCCAGTTTTCACAGACATCAGTGCATTCTGTNNAAATCAGCATCATTGTTAATCACCTTAAATGAAATATCACTTACTTCAGGGATATCCATTTCTTTCTTGCCCCAGATATTTTCAAAAAGGCTCCGTTTTTGCTCACCTGGCTCAATCTTGAGAACGTTACTTATCAAGTCATTGTTTATCGCAGTAGCCACATCCTGCTTTGCTGTGCTCTTCAATACCGGAAAAACAAAAGAGAATTCCTTATTGTATGGGCTTTCATCACGGAGAGTATCAATTGTAAAAAATTGAGAAAAGGACAAGGCCGGATAAAGTAATAAAGCCGTCAGTAGTAGATAGAATGCTTTCATAACATTTATTTTATTGCAATATAAACAATAATGAAATGCAGGAGAAAGAAAATTCATCAAAACATCTTTGCCCGCTTCATCAGAAAGGGCAATAACACTTGCTTATAGCCTTTGTTTATATCCGCTTCGACGAATTCGATTTTATATTGTCCGCAGCGTAGTTTAAGGTCATGTTCGAACTTTGCCATCTGAGAGATGTAGTAGTCCTTGACCTGCCCTGCCTGTAGCTTTACCTTTTCCCCGGTCTCCATATCGATGAATACATATGGGCGATTTTCAAAGTTGAAGTCCAGTTCTTTTTCCTTATCCACTACGTGAAATAAGATCACTTCATGCTTGTTGAACTTAAGGTGCTGAAGCGCTGAGAATAGTTCATTCATCCGATCAGGGCCCATATCTTCAAACATATCACTGAATATGATGACCATACTACGCTTATGCACAGTATCTGCTATCTCATTCAGGCTTTTGACTGCATTGGTACGGACATTGACGGGTTTATTTTTTAGTAGCTTATCCAGCTGGGCATATAGCATCTGCTGATGTACTGCTGAGCTACGTGCTGCGGTGTTGACTTTGACCTCATCGCTGAATATGCTCAACCCTGCAGCATCACGCTGTCGCTTGAGCAGATTGACGAGTGCCGCCGCCGCATATGCAGAGAACTTCATTTTATTCATCCCACCTTTGGCATCTTCGGGAAAATACATCGACGACGAAGCATCGATCACGATCTGGCAGCGCAGATTGGTTTCCTCCTCATAGCGTTTAGTATACATGCGGTCTGTGCGGGCATATACCTTCCAGTCAAGGTTCTTCATCGGCTCACCGGGGTTGTATATCCTGTGCTCGGCAAACTCAACTGAGAACCCATGAAAAGGTGACTTGTGCAGACCAATGATAAAACCCTCCACCACCTGATTGGCGAGTAGCTCCAGATTGTCAAACTCATGTATCTCTGATAGTGGCTCCATGCGCTAAAATAAAACGTCCCGGCACGATGACCGAGACGTCTAAGATATATAATTCTCTTGTTTATTATATGTGTTTGTCGATAGTAGACTGCAACTGTGCTTTAGGCACTGCACCTACTACCTTATCTACGACCTGTCCGCCTTTGATAAAAAGTATGGTCGGGATACTGCGAATGCCATATTTTGTAGATACCTCAGGGTTTGAATCTACGTCGAGTTTGCCTACGTTTACTTTGCCTGCATTGTCTGTAGCGAGTTGCTCCACTACCGGTCCGAGTGCTTTGCAGGGTCCGCACCACTCTGCCCAAAAATCTACGACGGTTAATTTATCTGACTTGAGAACGTCTTTGTCAAATGTTGAATCTGTGAATGTAGCTGCCATTGTGTGACGATTTATATTGTTTTTAAAATAAGTAAACCAAAGATACCAATCTATAGACGATTAAGCTATAGGGATTATTGACATGTTAANNTACCATTCCGGTCTATAAGATATTTAAAGAAGTTCCAAAGCGGTGCTGTACCGACCTTGCCATTGAGTTTTTTTGTGGTCAGAAACTTAAATACGTCGTTTTTTTCTGACCCCCTGACCAAAGATTTCTCCATGATCTTAAAGGATACACCATAGTTGACCTGGCAAAAGTCCGATATCTGCTCTTTCTCCAGTGGCTCCTGACCTCCGAATTGATTGCTCGGGAAACCTAATACCACAAATCCCCTGTCCTTGTATTTCTCATATATCTCCTCCAAGCCTCCGAGCTGCGGGGTGAAGCCGCATTGAGATGCTATATTGACTATCAGTAGGACTTTGCCCTTGTAGTCAGATAGTTTTACATCCTTACCAGAGAGGTCCTTGGCTGTGTAGTCGTAGATTGTTTGTTCCATTTGATTATTTGCTTGTTTTGCTTTTGCCTTTATTGGCTGAAGGTATCGTATTTTGAATAGTAGTAAAAATATCGTAAGGATTATCTACTGACTGGGTATTGGTCAGCCAGTCAGGTATACTGCCACCGGGATTGGTCGAGTTTTCATTGCTCACCATCAACCCATCCGATTGAGGCACTATACGCCAAATAGAAAACATCTGCTCAATACGGACCACATTTGACCTTCGGGTCACGTACCTGGGCTCTGAAGTCTCATTTATAGTAATGGTCCCCGTCTCAGGATCGCGCTGTATCCTGACCCGGAGCACACAATCCCTGTCAGCCACAGGCCAGGGAGACTTGAATATCATATAGGCTATGAATTCCGAGTCGCTGATCCTCGCCAGTACTTTGGCCTCGCGGCACCGCGGCACCCAATTAGGATAGTTATCAAAATCACAGATAAATTTTACGAGTTCATCTTTCTTGGCATTGGGCAATAGCATTTCGGCCTTGGAGTCTTTTAACCTGCCCCATCTGCTTTTCTTAGTAAATACCTTGATCCCTTTTTTCTCGCGCTCTAATAGCCAGTC
>PLSN01000163.1 GCA_003165135.1 Bacteroidota bacterium | reverse complement strand
CGATAGCCCTTGCCTACCGGCAGGCGGGCCGTCCCGCAGGGTGCGTCCTACTATATATGGTATACAGCCAGACGTGAGTTTTGATTTTTTTTCGGCTCCGGTGTAACCTTCCTACCCGATGTGCCGTATTAGTAATCATTAAAACTACGGCAATGAAAAAAGTGATTTACACCCTCGGCTTATTTATACTGGCATCTACCTTGTCCTCAAAAATATACGCTACCACACCTCCATCTGACAAACATGTGTTTGTAAGCAATGACAGAGACATTAATTTTGAGGTAGAAAGAAAACAAGGTGAGATCGCTTTATATTTTCAATCTACGGTATTCAATCAATATGACGAGATACAGGTAGAAAGAAGTGAATCTGACTATGGTCCATACTCTGTCTGCAAAACAATAGAAATAACACAGATCAAACCGGCAGACGGTTATTATAAAACATCGGATAAATATCCTCTGACAGCGCAGAAAGACTGCTATTATCGCATCAAGACAATAGCAAAGGATGGTACAATGAAAACGTTTCCGCCGCTGACTCTCGCGGCCCTCAGGTAGTCTTCATATCAAGGTTTCATAAATAGGGTTTGGCCTCCCCGTAAGGAGGCTTTTTTTTATGCCCATAAGTGAGCCCAGAATTATAGGATTTTCAGAATAAACAGAATTTCCGGTTGAGTGATTATCTGATTTACTGATCCCAGAAACACTGATTTAGCGATTTCCTGATTTTAAGTTTGCATAAAATGAATAGCTGATTATATTTGCACTCCCTTTTAAGGGAAAGTTTGGCCCATCGTCTAATGGCAGGACNNTTGGTTCGAATCCAGCTGGGCCAACTACCGACAAAGAAAAACCTCTGCAATGCAGAGGTTTTTCAATTTTGTTGTGGATCGTATTCGAGTAAAAGCAGTACCTGTCAGTTGGCCGCTAAGAATCAAGACCATTTAATGAGCGATGAGAAGTTTCCCTTTATAGACAGAGCTGCCTGAATTAGAGATACTGTACAAGTATAGTCCGTTTTGTATATTTTCTACATTAATGACCTGCTTTGGGGCAGTGATCTCTTGGCTCAGAATAATCCGTCCGCTTAGGTCAATAACGGAGAGCTGCAACTGACCTGCATCAGGTGACAGGCCAAATGTAACCTGAGTAGAGGCAGGCTGAGGGTAGATAGATACGGATTTAGCTGGACTAAGGTTAGCAATCCCTGTAGGCAGGTTCACAGTGTTTTGCTGAGTGAGTGATGAGTCGATAATAATGATGCCTTTGTCAGCCGTGCCGATCCAGCAGTGACAGGTAGTATCACAGCTGATAGATGTGATCTTGTTTGTTGGTAATCCATTTGATGTATCTATCGTCTGAAAAGTAGAACCATTATAGATAGACAGTCCACTGTTCCGGGTACCTATCCAGAGCCGGTTTTCACAGTCCATAGTGAGTGTAGAGATATCATTGGCCGGCAGGCCATTCGTAATAGTATAGTTGGTGCATCCAGAGCTGCATACTGATAGACCTCCTACTGTACCTATATAATAGGTACCTCCGCCAGCTGCAGTATAGATACAGTTGACACGATCATCTACCAGTCCGCCTGATGCGACAGTAGTGTGAGTATAAGAAATACCATCCAGTGTATAGAAAAATCCATCAGCTGGCGTACCTGCTGCATATCCGAGGCTATTGCTTATATTAGCTTGCATACATGAGATGGCACTATCAGGCAGGTTAGAATTAGCCGTAGTATAATCAGCCAAATGCTGTAATGCTGTACCGCTATAGAGTGAGACGCCTGCCCCTGTGCTCACCCAAAGGCTATCATTGAGCGACTTTGCAATGCCAGTTACATCGAGATTCGGTAATGCAGAAAGAGAATCCCAAGTAGTTCCGTATTTATAAAATACACCATGGGTCGTACCCATAAAAGAATGCAGCACACCACTGATTGGATATAAACAAATAGCAGTGACATTATCACTCTCCATAGGTGTATTGGTACTATCAAAAATAGTCCATGCTCCCGCTGCGTACACACCACATCCGGCGCTATTCGTCCCTACCCAAACTTTGGCAGGGTTCACTATGTCAATAATAGAAACTGCATCAGAATTAAAAGTTTCCAGGCTTTTGACATGCTGTGCACGACCCCCAAAAGGTAAAATTATTATGGCCGTTAAGACCCTAAAAAAAACATGAGAAGAGTTTGATTTCATAATGGTATTTGTTTAGTAAAAATAAATATATGAAACATTTATAAAAGAATACTGATATGTAGTAAATAATCAGTAAAACAAGGATAATATACTCCCAACAGTCTAATGCACCCTGCCATTTACAAAATACATGTCAACAGCGCCCTTATATTTGGCCTCCACTTTGCCCCGATGAGTACAGTCAAAAGAATCTTTGACCAACTCATATGTAGTACCTGAGATATTGACTTTGCCGGGCTCACCGCTCGACTCCATGCGGCTGGCTATATTCACAGCATCACCCCAGATATCATATGCGAACTTACGCTCACCGATGATCCCCGCTACTACAGGACCTGTATGTACCCCAAGTCTGACTTCGAAATACGGCAGCCCATCTCGACGTTTTGCTTCAGCAAACTCAAGCATAAACTTTTGGATATCTAATGCCGCATTGACAACATCCACTGGATTAGTTGTATTAGCTATCGGTATACCTCCGGCACACATATAGGCATCTCCGATCACTTTGATTTTTTCGATGGGATATCGGGCTATAATGCGGTCGTATGCGCGGAAACATTCGTCGATGAGCAGGACAAGCTCCTTTGCCGTTAGTCGTTCACTTAGTTTTGTAAAGCCCTTAATGTCGGTGAAGAGTATTGTGACCTGATCAAAACTTTGAGGTTCTGTACGGCCTGTCTCTTTTAGCTCTTGCGCTACATGAGCAGGCAAAATATTGAGCAAGAGTTCATCAGAGCGCTTCTTCTCTGCCTCTATCTGATCGTAAGCACTCTTTAGTTCAGCATTTTTAGCCCTCTCCAGTTCCGTCTCTCTTACTTTCTGCTCCATCTCATGCTGAGTAGTGATTTGCGCTATCTGATGCGCAGCAGCGGCATTGTTGAGTTCATTGTCAAGCTCGAAATATTTTTTTTGAGTCTCGTATGCCCGCTCAAACTGCTTCTGTTCGCTGTATATCAGTGTGAGTACCCTGCAAGCATCACGGATTGAAGCTTTTGCGCCGATATTGGTTGCCAGCTTTATAGCCTTTTGAATGTATGGCTCTGCCTTATTATATTCTCCTTCTTTTTCGTACAGTGCTCCTATCGCAATATTACAATCTATTATCCCTTTTTTATCACGCAGTTCTTCCTTGATCGCCATTGACTGATTATAGTAATCTAATGCTTTGAGTTCATCTCCCTGAGCATTGTATATTTTCCCTATATTGATATAAGATAAGCTCAATCCTTCCTTATCCCCTAATTCTTCTCTTACCTTCAGACCTTTGGTCTGATAGTCCATAGCCTTAAGCAAGTTTCCCTGCGATTCATATATATTACCAATATTACCGTACAAGTTTGAACTTATGTCCTTATAATCTTTTTCTTCACTGTATACTATCGCCCTCAGATACACTTTCAGAGCCTCTTCCTTATTGCCCTGATTACTTTGCACACTGCCGATATTCAGCAGCGAACGACAGATACGTTCCGTGTTTTTCTGCTCCTCGTAGATAAGTAGCGCCTTATAGTGACAGGTCAGCGACTCAGCATATTTACCCTGAAACCCATAAGTAATGCCCAGGTTCGTGCTGATATCTGCCATACCTTTATCGTCACCATTAGCCTTGAGCTGAGTAAGAGCACGCTGATAAAATTCTATGGCCTGAGGATAATTGCCGGACCGGAGGCTTATATTCCCCATGCGTTTCAACAATGCTAATGCACGGGGAATATCAGTCAGGTCTTCCCATATTTTCAGTGCCTCCGAAAATCGAAATAATGCATCGAGATTATCCCCTTTTTTTATAGAAAGCTTGCCTTTATTTTCATTGGCTTCTGCGGCATTATGCTGGTCATTTATAGACAAGGCGAGAGTGAGGGCATTATCAGCTGAGCGTATGGCCTCAGTTATATCGGAATCGGCATAAAGTGCACTGAGTTGGTTCCATAGTGAAGCCCGCTCAGTATCCGTTTTACCCGGACTGTTGATGAGTTGTTTTATTTCAGCTATGTTTTCCATTGGTATTTACAGTGCTGAAATTAATAAAATATATTAAGTGTGCCGAATAGTAGATATAGCGCGTCCTGACACAAGCAGTCAACTCAGGCAAAAAAAGTTCTTTATGCAACCTTCAGTCATCCGGATCGCATCTTATCAAAAGGAACATGTTCTCACCTGGCGGAAGTTTATATTCACAACCCAACCCTATAGTAGTGAAATACTAAGATCATGAGATATGCGTTCTAAAATCAGAACCTGTGCTCATTATCTCATAGCGCAAAAGACATTTCTCATGCCACAGTTCACTACCTCTTTTTTACATCACGAAAACATGGGGTATGATCAGACAGCGCATCTTAATAGTAGTATTGACCGCCTCAGTTGGATTTAATGCACATGCACAATTCTTTCTTGGCCTGAGGAGCAGCCCGTACAGTGGAGTAACCAACGTGGATTATAATCCGGCGATAGCTGACAATAGATTTCTCGTCGACATCAACCTGATCGGTGTGGCAGCCAATGTAAACAATAATTATGTAGGTCTGAGCAGGCAGACCATATATCATTCTTCTGACTTCAATGACCCTAACTTTCAGTCTGACTATCTGAAGGAGCGCATAAACGGCCTGCCAAAGAGAGCTTTCGTCGGTACACAGATACAAGGGCCATTATCGTTCATGTTTTCATTTGGCAAGAAGAATAACAAGAACAAAAATGCTATCGCGTTCACATGGCATACGAATTTTATTTTTGATGCCGACCATGTCAATCAGCAATTTGCCCGTATAGCATACTATGGCGTAGGGACCAAAGCTGACACCGTCACCCACTTTATCGGCAAACAACTCAGCAATACCAATCTCTCTGTCAAGGCCGCCGCATGGAATGACTATGGAATCACATACTCCCGTGTGGTCTACGACAAAGGAGCCCATATGATCAAAACAGGTGGCACGCTAAAACTACTGCAGCCACTGGCCGGAGCATATGCCGATGGCAATAACCTTAACTACCAGTGGAGCAACTATGGTACACTCAGTATATCAAACTCAAGTTTCAACTATGCCTATTCTCAGGGCCTGATCACATCACGGGGATATTCCGCTCAGGCTATCCAATCTGATGTGACCAGCTATCTGAATAATGTATTCGCCTATAAGTACGCCAGCCCGAGTGCGGCGGCTGATCTGGGCGCTATATATGAGTGGAGGCCTGAGGGCGAGGTCATGCGCTGCCCGAATCAGGACCGTGACTATAGCAAGAATAGATATAAGATCGCTGTTGGGTTTTCTGTCATTGACTTTGGTGCGATGCGGTTCAGGCGAGGTGAGTACAGCGAGAACTTTTATGCCAATATCCAGAACTGGGATGTCAACAATGCGAAATTTCCAAATGGAATACAAAGTTTCGATGACACCATACGTGCACGGTTTCAGGCATTGCAAACGAGCAAAAGTTATTTCACTCTCTGGTTGCCTACCCGTTTCAATATGTTCATTGACTACAATATCGCAAAAGGCTTCGGGGTAAATGGCTCTGCTATGATATCTGCCGATATGTCACCTCAGCATAATATGCTGCATCAGGTTTCGACCTTTACCGTCACGCCTAAATATGACATTCTATGGGTAGGTGCCTACCTCCCGCTCTCTGTAGATGTGATGGGCAATATCAGCTGGGGCGCTACACTGCGCATAGGGCCGCTGATCGTGGGTACTGAAGACCTACTAGGATTATTTGCTAAGAAATACGTCTACAATGCAGACATCCACGCTGCGTTGAAGGTCACGATCCCATACATTGCCAAACATGACAGGACTAAAACCAAATCAGATATCATGAAATGCTTTTTTAGGAATTCGTAAAATATAGACAGGCTTTTTTATAAACTGTTAAGCTTCTTTAAAGAACAAATNNACAAGTTTATCAGGTATCTTTGCTGGAAATAGATCCCTCCTATATGATAAAGCCATATTTATTTACATCCATCGTAGTATTCCTGCTTACTGCATTCACATCCTATGCTCAGCCCAGCGATGTCAATGACCTGCCTGACCCATACGCTACCAAGGCCGTCAGCAATCCCAGCCATGTGATCGGATGGCCTGAAGGCAAAAAACCGACAGCACCCGAAGGTTTCACTGTCAATAAATATGCTGATGGAATGAAAAGCCCGCGCTGGATATATGTGTTGCCCAATAATGATGTACTCGTGGCCTGTGCCAATACAGGTAAAAACAGTGCGAACATTGTGCTACTATTCAGAGGAATGGATAGCAAGGGACAGCCGACACTGCGTGATACATTTCTCAGCGACCTGAACCAGCCATTTGGCATGCTGCTGCTGGGTAATAACTTTTATGTAGCAAATACTGACGGAGTATTGGTATTCCCATACCAGACAGGTCAAACGAAGATAACGGCAACAGGCAAAAAGATACTCGACCTACCGGCAGGAGGATACAACAACCACTGGACGCGCAACCTAATAGCCAATGCAAAAGGCACCAAGATATATGTGACTGTCGGCTCCGGCAGCAATGTCGGTGAGCATGGTATAGCTCATGAACATCGCCGCGCCAATATCCTTGAGATCAATCCTGACGGCTCCGGTGAGCGCGTCTTCGCAAGCGGCCTCAGAAATCCTGTAGGAATGGGCTGGGCGCCAGGCACCAATACACTATGGACAGCGGTCAATGAGCGCGACAACCTCGGCGATGACCTCGTGCCGGACTTTATGACCAGTGTCAAAGATGGCGGTTTCTATGGATGGCCCTACTCCTACTTCGGCCTGCATGTCGATCCCCGTATCGAGGGCAAAGACCAGCGTCCTGATCTGGTGAAGATGGCCATAGTGCCTGACCTGGCTTTGGGTTCGCACACTGCATCACTGGGTTTGGCTTTTTATACAAAGACTGCCTTTCCGGAGAAGTATCAGGGTGGTGCATTCATAGGCCAGCATGGTTCGTGGAACCGATCTACACTGACAGGCTATCGGGTGGCATTCGTACCATTCCAAAATGGAAAGCCCGCAGGCGAACCAGAAGATTTTCTTACTGGCTTCATAGCCGATGCATCAAAATCAGAAGTATATGGCAGACCGGTGGGTGTCACCGTGTTGCCCGATGGTTCGCTGCTTGTCGCAGATGATAATAGTGGTGTACTGTGGCGAGTGAGTGCCAAGAAGTAATGTCTTGTACATTTTTGTTTAATAGGTAAAAGTTTATTTTTACCTTACCAAAAAAATGAATCTTGAAAATTATTCTATTTGCCGTTTTCTTCTCTCTTTTTCTAATCCCATCAAGGGCATACTCTCAGGCACCCGATAGTTTAGGTGTTTACTCTTTTGTTCCGGAGCAGCCGGCATTCAAGGGTGGCGATGAGGCATTGTATAAGTTTATCAATGATAACATACAGTACCCCGCCGATGCATTGCATGAAAAGAAAAGCGGCAAAATTCTTGTCCGCGTTGTGATAGACGAAGAAGGTGAAGTAAATAGCATCAAAGCAATTAGAGGCGTCTGTCCTTCATTGGATTCAGAAGCAATGAGAGTAATAAGCCTTACTTCAGGAAAGTGGACAAGTGGTAAAATAGCCGGCAAACCTGTTAAGGCCTATAAGTTTATTCCAGTTAATTTTAAAATAGATACAACGACAAATGAAATTGTCTCACAGAAAGTAGAATTTATAGGTGGAGACAGCGCTTTTCTTTTATTTGTAAAAGCGAATGTAAAAATACCCCGCATTATTGTGGAAGCTAACTTATGGGCCGATTCGAGAGTAGCAGTAACCATTGACTCATCAAACCAGATTACCAGTACAATACCCGGTCCCGGGCAAAAGGACCTCAACAAAGAAGCAATAAGATTAATTAAGCTCACTCAGGGCAAATGGTATTGCTCAAATAAGCATTCTGACTTAACCAAAGTGGTTACTATACACTTTACCAAAGAGCTAATATCGCCAGATGGCAAGAATATTATTACGATGCCTAATGAGGATATAATTGGAATTGCCACTGATCGTGATCCTGCATTCAGTAAAGCTCATGATGCTTATATTCAAAAGGATTATCCGACTGCATTGTCCTTATTCCAGGATTGCATAGATAAAAGCCCTGATTATCGTGCAGCCAGAATGATGCATGCTATGATTTTAGCGCTTATGGGAAGGCTTGAAAATGCTTGTGATGAACTAAATAAATTATCTCATGAAAATGTCGGAGGTGCACGGATCCAAAAGTTTTATCAGGCAATTTGTTTAGACAAGTATGAGAAGAAAGACCCTAGTCATGTCATGATTATAGTATCTAGGCTATTCTAGTACCCTTCTAATGTGTACTGACTACCTCATCCGCTATTACATTATGCTTGGCGAGTAGGTTGCGCATCTTCCAGCCATAGAAAGCCAGATAAGCAAAGCATACAACACCTACTACATAGCTATATTGTATGCCGAGGTATTGGTCCTTTGCTACATAACCCTGAAAGCTGCTGATGATACCACCGCCCATGATCATCATGATAAGGAAACTCGAGCCGTCGTTGGTGCGTTTGCCGAGGCCTGTGATAGCGAGTGTAAAGATACATGGCCAAAGTGTCGAGCAGAATAGCCCCACACTGATAAAGGCATAAGCGCTGATCAGGCCGTTTGTGAACATCCCTATCAGCAATGCGATGATACCCAGAACGGAATGGATAACAAGCATCCGGGCTGGACTTCCTTTGCTGAGTACGTTCGCAGCTATAATAACAATGATCACACCTGCATACATATAGAAAGGCCCGAGATCATTGTTTGCGATATAGTTAACAACCAGAAAAAGTACAAAAGCAGCATACGGGAGGATGAAGTTCATAGCTTGCTTGACACCTTTGCTCAAGTCAAATGCACCAACTGCACCTGTCCATCTACCTATCATCAGGCTCGCCCAAAACAGCGACACATATGGCGCCACACCATCGGTAGGCACATGCAGGTGTTGCTTCAGATATTCAGCCAGATTAGCGCCTGTAGATACCTCCACCCCTACATAGAGAAAGATGGCGATCATGCCCATCCATAGTTGCGGATAGCTGAAAATACTTTTGTTGTCAGTGGGTTTATCACGATCTGCTACAGTGTCTTCGTGGACA
>PLSN01000354.1 GCA_003165135.1 Bacteroidota bacterium | reverse complement strand
TAAAATATGCATAATTGATATTTTATTTATCTTAAATAGTTACTTAAGGTATATAATGCAAATATACGGCAAACTTTTAGAAGAAAAAAAGCTTTAGCAGATTGTGATAGCATAAATTCATCTGTAGTAGGGGATACTATCTCAAATTATCATCTACGAAAGGAATTGCAAAATTTTTCTATCTATTTTTGTGGATCGGTGACGACAAAGACTATAGTAAAACAGCTGGCGCGAGCTTCTGGCTCGTGCCTTTGAGACATTTCCCACTGCGGTTGGTGTTGTCACCATACCGCTCATAGTGCGCTAAACTTCCCGTGGTTTTTCGGGCATCCCAATAGTTTAAAAGTGAGAGAATCATGGGAATTTCTATCTATTTTAGTGGATCGGTGACAACACCGACCACAGGTGAAATATCCCCGGCGTACTGGGCGAGATCAACTCAAAATTATCTTCTCACGGTATCAATATCCTGGGCCAATACCTCAAAACCAATGATAAGATCGGCTATGTGGTGCTCGATGTCGATACACGTTTGTCAAATGAGGCCTTTGTTTTGCTGAAAAATGTCAAAGGCACGATCAAGACCCGGATTTTATATTAAGAATAAGATATTCAATAGTATATAAGGGAAAATGACTATTTGGCTTTCCGATTTGGAGCTAATAAATGGTTTGAGAATGATGATATTTAAATACAATATTGCATCAGTAAATCAATTTATAGGACTTAAATAAAATAAGCGATTATATTTGTTCAATTCATGATACTTAGTATCTTTAAAACAATATAAACCCAGTAAAAGGAAAGTATGAAAAAACACTTACTCTGCATTCTTGCTTCGGCATTCATCATCTCTGCTCATTCGCAGAGCTTATCTCCTACCGTCATTGCCTCAGCAGGAGGGTACTCTTCTGTGAGCGGTACCAGCCTCTCCTATACTGTAGGCGAGCTCGCGGCGGTACAGACATTCAAAGACAGCACAGGCCGCTATATCCTGACCCAGGGTTTCCAACAGCCTAATGATATTGTAAACGGCCTCCTTGATATTGAGAAGGGTGCAGATGGCTCTTTCAGCGTCTACCCTATTCCTGCCCAAACTATAGAATACTATGGCTATGAATTTGCTGAGCCGGGCAAAGTAGAGGTCAGTATGTATAATATCGCCGGACAAAGAATGGACTACACTCTTTCTGAAACATATGATTCAGGCAAGCTCGTTCACAGTTTTGATTGTTCATCTTATGCTTCGGGCAACTATATCCTGACAGTGAAGTTCACTGCATCATCAGGACAGGAGAAAGTGATGAGTAAGAAGATCACATTAGTTACCAAGTAAATAATTTATACGAAAGGCAATTGCGATGGAATTAATTAATATTCCACTCAACAGGATTGCTGTAATTTTCCAATGATATTTTTAATTAATATAAACAAATACAATTTTTTCTTACTAAAACAAGTTCATGAAAACAATTAAACAAATCCTACTAGCCCTCAGCATTCTGATGGCACTGGGCCTGACGGCACAGGTACCACAGCAGGTCAACTATCAGGCAGTGGCCAGAAATGCTAGCGGTACTGTATTGGCAAATCAAGCGGTAAGTGTGAGGTTCACTATACATGACGTGTCTCCTACAGGAACGACAGTGTATCAGGAGACCCATTCAGGCCTTACTACCAACCAATTTGGACTTTTCACCACAGCTGTGGGTACAGGTGTGCAGGTAGGCAGCAATACTTTCACCAGTATCGTCTGGGGAACTAATGCAAAATATCTCGAAGTAGAACTAGACCCGACAGGTGGTACTAACTATGTGAGCATGGGAACATCACAGCTCAATGCTGTGCCATATGCACTCTATGCAGCGACCTCAGGTTCCGGCGCCGGAGCTACAGGCCCTACTGGCCCTGCCGGTGCAAACGGAAGTAATGGTACTAACGGAACAAACGGTACTAATGGCGCAACTGGAGCAAATGGATCTGTTGGATCAACTGGCCCAACAGGTGCTAATGGTACCAATGGTGCTAACGGAACAAATGGAACAAACGGAGCTAATGGCAGCACTGGTTCTACCGGCCCTACCGGCCCTACCGGTACAAACGGAACAAATGGCTCGACAGGAGCTACCGGTGCTACAGGTACAGGTGGTGGCCCTACTGGCCCTACTGGCCCTACTGGTGCTACCGGCTCTGGCGGTGGATCTACAGGTGCTACAGGCCCTACAGGTGCCAATGGTACTAACGGAGCGGCAGGTGCCACAGGTCCTACCGGTACAGCCGGAACTAACGGAACAAATGGGACAAATGGTGCAGTTGGTGCTACCGGTCCTACTGGTAGTGCTGGCGCAGCAGGAGTCGCAGGTGCTACTGGCGCAGCAGGTGCGGTAGGCGCAGCGGGTGCAACAGGTCATACAGGTGTGACAGGCCCTACAGGCCCTACTGGTGCTAATGGAACAAACGGTACTATCGGAGCTACAGGCCCTACAGGTGCAGGAGTGACAGGTCCTACAGGCCCCGGCAGCACAGATACTGTAAGCGGTACGATCAACTATATCGCTAAGTTTACCAATACTACTAAAGTAGGCAATTCAGAGGTATTTGACAATGGTACTACTGTGGGTATAGGTACTGTATCGGCAGAAGGCAAACTATATGTAAGGACAGCTCTTTCGACTACACTGCAAAACGGTATTTTTGACTCAGTGACAGGCCCTACGAGCGCTACTGCGGCTTACGCTGCTTTTAATGGCCTGATAGTAGGAAAAGGAGCTTTGAATACAGGCGTGGGAGGTATTTCCAGTGGAACTACAACCGGCGAAAATGATGGTGGCGATTTCTTGGCTACAGGTAGCAGCGCCTTTAATATAGGTGTAGATGGATTTGCTTATGGTGTAGGTGCCGGCCCTAACTATGGTGGTTATCTTTCCTCCGCAGGTGGCAGTACATTGCTAAACGCAGGTGCCAGAGGCAGTGCTCAGAATGGATCAAATGGAGCTAACCTTGGTTTATTCGGTGTAGCTGACAGCTCAGCACAGGTAAACAGAGGTATAGAGGCTGATGCGATAGCAGGTATTGCGAGCTCACTCAATGAAGGTGTTTTCGGATCAGGAACGGGCGCCAATGATATAAATTCAGAAAATATAGGAGTATACGGTGTAGCCGATATGAGTGCGGGCGCCAATATCGGTGTCTTTGCCGTTTCCGATACCAGTCTTGGTACAGCATTTAGCCCGGGCCCGAGCAACATAGCGCTCCTGGCTGAGGCTACTTGTGCTACTTGTACTCAGACTACCAGCTATTCAAGTGGAGGTAACAGTATGGCAGGTCTGTTCTTTGGTGATGTCGAGGTAGTAGGCAATATGGCTAAGTCAGGTGGTACATTCAAAATAGACCACCCACAAGACCCGGCTAATAAATTCCTCTTCCACTCATTCGTAGAGAGCCCGGACATGATGAATATCTATAACGGCAATATCACTACTGATGCCAATGGTGAGGCAGTAGTTTCTCTGCCGGGATACTTTGAGGCAGAAAACATCGACTTCAAATATCAGCTTACTGTCATAGGTACTTTTGCTCAGGCTATCATAGGTAAAGAAATCAGCAATAATCAGTTTGTCGTAAAAACTGACAAACCTAATGTAAAAGTAAGCTGGCAGGTGACAGGTGTCAGAAATGACGTTTGGGCACAAAACAGAAGGGTAGTACCGGAAGTAGAAAAAACAGGTGCTGAAAAAGGCAAATACCTGCATCCTGAGTTTTATGGTAAAGGCAACGAAGCACGTATCGGTTGGATAAACCCAGGCCGCGCCGGAGTTAAGTCAAATACAGCTGCCAAATCCAGGATAGCTACACAAACTGCGAC
Organism: Bacteroidota bacterium; assembly: GCA_003165135.1. Classification (GTDB taxonomy): domain Bacteria; phylum Bacteroidota; class Bacteroidia; order Chitinophagales; family LD1; genus UBA1941. Next base: position 1,001 of record PLSN01000354.1, on the reverse strand, counting down.
TAAGTAATTTCACAGATCTAAATAAGCTATTAAAGCCCTCCGATAAAATCGGGGGGCTTTTTATTTTGTATATCACATTGCTCAATGCCACTATATTTGCGTCTCAAATCAAAAAAATGATTGCCCTCCTAAACCGCATCTCACTGCTTATCCTTATAGTTTTTGTTTGCCTGTTTTCGGCATGCTCCAATCCGGGCAAAGTCCCGCAAGATACTTTCGGAGAGCTTGATACCACAAATATAGCTGCAGATACTGCCATGCAGGCCAATATGGACCTCTCATATGAATACCAAAAGACATTGGTGCAAAATGATAGTACCGTATATGATGTGCTGGCATATGATAAACCGAGCAACTCTGATCCAAAGAAATGGGAGGGAAAAGTCATCGTGATAAGAAGGACGAATGCGAAGCAGGATACTATTATTAAAGATAACCGTTTCGGCCCTGTCAAAGGCCTGTCACTGGCCGATCTCAATCATGACGGACGGCCTGAGATCCTTTTTTATGAAGATCAGACAGGAGACAAAAATAGATGGCGGCTTCGCATATATACGCAGAAGCCGGATGGGGCCTATCGGGCGATATATATGCAGGAACATGGCGTTGTTTCCTCCCCGGGCCATTATCATGGCTCTGATACTTTTTTTGTGTATGACAATCATCTGATACGCCGGTATCCATACTATGAGACTAATGATACTACCAATGCCAGGTCTGATCAATGGCAAAGCTATAAACTGGTCCGCGGGCAGCTGATGATGGAAAATGAAAAAACAGTAGCACGGAAATAGATTTTTGAATCTAACAAATAGTTGCTATATTTGTATTGATTAATTTAATAAAGCGAAATGAAATGCAATTATGCATATTAATTATTAAAAATAATAAATCCTTATATGTGCAATTGGTTGATATTTTGAGTTTTGATATTTTGCCACTAGTGGCACCTATACTGTGAAATATGGATTTTCAATAATACATAATTGAAATTTTAACAA
>PLSN01000038.1 GCA_003165135.1 Bacteroidota bacterium | reverse complement strand
GTTGTAGCTGCGTGCATAGTATACATTGCCACCTGATGTGAACCTGAAAAGAGGATAGTTGCTGTCATTTTCATTTTCATCACCGAAAGCCGAACCTACACTGATACAATTGAACACATTACCCGTAGCCATGAATGTAGTACATGTCAGCTTAGTGACCGAGTTGATGACAGGTTTGCCTGCAGCGATAGGACCGCTGCCGGGAGTGTACACATAGTATTGAGCTGCGCTAGGGTCTTCACTCAGCGCGAGCAGTACCTGTCCGTTAGGCAGGTCGACCATGGTGTACTGCTGGCAGATAGAGTTGGTAGCTGCGCTCGATGGCACAGGTACCGAAGTANNAGGTAGTTGAACTCATAGAATACAGTCGGAGTAGCAAACTCTGTCGTAGAGGTAGGCTGAGGCGATGCGGCGAAAAGTATGTGGCCGTTTACCATCATAGCGCCCGGTGCATCAGGCATACCGTATCCGTTTGGCACATCAGGTCCTGCACCCCATGAGCCGTTTGCAGTGCTTCCTGATGGTGTATAAAATGCAGTGTGATTAGTACCCCCGATAAAGAATGCCCTGCCATCAGGCAGCATCCATGCCGGTCCGCACTCATATCCATATGGATCGTACAGGGAGTCAGGCAGCGCACCATCAGTGATCCATTGGTTTTGTGCAGGGATATAGCGCTCAGATGTGACCGCAGCCTCATCGACGAAGAGGACGCTATTGTCCGGCAGTTTCAGCCACATAGATTCATTCTCCCCGTGCAGGGTAGATGGCGCAGTGGTCATTGCATTGGTACTCGGAGTATAGAACATAGTATGGACCGGGAATGGCACATCTACTTCCGCCTGGAGCACATCTCCGTTGTCGAGCAGTTTGCAGTTGCCATCACTGATCGTTTTGGCAGCGCTGGTACCTGTGGCCTCTGTCCATATATTGGTAGCAGGGTCATATATCTCTGCATGCCATCCGGCCTGTGTGCCGTCGGTGCCGTATTCACCACCTGCTGCATAGGCCCTGCCATCTTTGAGTATCTCTGAGGAGAACGAAAAACGCTCCTGTGTCATCGGGGCTATCTGCGACCATGTACCATTGACATAGCTGCCGGTAGCGTCCGGGGTCAGCTTATCCCAGATGGTCCCGTCGCCGAGGTTGCCACCGCTGGAGGTATGGCAGATCACCGAACCGTCGGTCATCAGGAGCATGCCACCGTTATTGAGGTCCGGTGCCAGATTAGTGAGTGGTGTCCATGTACCTATCTGTGCATGGGCTGCTGTGCCTGACAGCATGGTCGCTGCCAGAGCGAAGCATGTCACATGGCGAATGAGTTGACTTTTGATCATAACGTGTTTTGATTGATAATATTAAAGGTTGATTTAAGGGTCGGGCGGTAAATAAACAAAAGACTTTCCAAACGACCAAAAGGGCACTTTCTACAGCTCATTTGATATGCATTTAATAGCTGATATAAGAGGTATAAATGAGGAAAACGGAGGTGAAAATTGAAGAATAAAAAATGTAGAATGAAAAGTGAAGAATGAAGAATACACAATGCTTCGCAAGGCCAACACAATGATGTGAGCGAGGGCAGAAAACGATTTTGTCATTTGTTTGTCAAATTTCGGTGTTTCGGATTTGTGGTCCCGATCAGCAGCTATGATATGGTAAAAGCGAGGACGCTTGAAGGGGCGGTAGATCACAAATCCCGAACAGTGGTGTAGTGGGGCATAAATGTGCTATGGCGGGGACGCCAACCACGGGCAGAAAAAATCAAATGAAATTCATTTCTCACAGAAGACACAAAAAACACAGAACTTTCTCATACCAGCGCGGATGTTACATTCATGACTTAATCTCAGAACAGAACAAGTTCCGCGCTAGTAAGGTGAAGTCAACCACGGGCAAGGAGGCCGACCACGGGCATATATCATTATACTGTCGAAAAAAAGGTCCACTAAGAACAGGAAAGAGACCATGCCATAGTACAAATATTAGATCTGCAAAACTGAAGAACGAAGGCACAAACCCTGACCAATATTAAGTCCGGGGAATGTCCGGTAATCATATGCAAAAATGGCTTGATATTTGCAGAAAGTAATTTACCTATATATTAATTGAATCAAACCCTTTACTATGAAAAGAACCCTTACTTCCATTCTGTTTTCGTTGTTCTTTATTTTTATCACATCACAAACTTATGCGCAGCAGCAGGGCGAGCGGCTGGTGGCAATGAGTCAATACACTGCGCATAATGGAGCCTTTATACCTTATGACTCGACCACCTATATATATTCCGGTTCGCGTGCTGTGGATAGCATCTGGACATATCCTGTACAGGCTTTCGACAGCTCATTTACGTGGTATAATGAGAGCACAGGAGGCGTATACATATATCAAAAACAGGTACAGACCTGGCGTAATAATATCCTTCTGTCTGATACTCTTTTCGATTTTGACACTGCAACATCTATGTATAAATATGTCAACTACCTCAGATACTCCTACTATCCCGGAGGCCTGAGCGCCGGGTATATCACTTTCGGCTGGGACAGCGCTCAGCAAAAATGGGACAGCGCACAACAAACAATCAGAGTTTATGATTCAGTTGGCAACCCAACACTGGAAGTCAATCTGAGTTTGATCAATAATGTCTGGGATACAAGCTCTGANNTTAACATATAACAGTGCCAACCTGATCACCAGTGATCCACTTATTGCCTGGTCAGGTCATCAGAAAAATGGAGGAGAAGGCATATTCAGTTACAACAGCCTTGGGCAAATGGATACGAGTATTGAGTATTATTTATCTCACGATAGTATCTGGGGCCTTGCCTATATGGAGATAGACAGCTATGATGTATCAGGCTACCTGTCATCGGATTTCTTTTGGAACTGGTCCGACTCAGTGGGATGGTATGCCCCTGCAAGGTACACCTATAGCTACGACGCTAATCATAATCTTACCAGCATCCTGGAGCAGATACCCGATACTGCTCGTGGTATTTGGGTAAACTATTGGCACAACCTTAGGTCTTATGACAGCTATAATATGATCACTTCCTATGAAAGAGATAATTGGGATACTGCTACCAGTACATGGNNGATGGATGAACACATTAATTATTACTACCAGCTCTACACACCTGATACTACTATCGCTACAGGCATAGCCACCACCAGTGCTCAGGCTGAGCTGCGTATCTACCCCGTACCCGCTGCTGATATGCTCTCACTGGATGTGAAATGGCAGGAGCCGCAGCCTGCTACTGCCACTATCTATGATGCATCAGGCAGGAAATACACCGAGTGGCAGCTACCCGATGCCCTCTCCTATCATGGCTATGTGCCAGTGTCTGCGATACCCGCAGGTACATATATACTTCAGATCAAAGGAAGCTGCGGAAGTATCTCGCGGTCATTTGATGTGATGAGGTGAGGTTGTTGGTCGGGCGACTTCGCCCTAGGTTGGCGTCCACGACCACCATCATAGTGCGGTGTGGCCGGGACGCCAACCATGGGCATAATGTGGTGTGGCGGGGACGCCAACCACGGGCAGAAAACGCTGACGAGGATGGCGTTAAATCAAATGAAATTCATTTCTCACAGAAGACACAAAAGACACAGATCTTTCGCATATCAGCGCGGATGTTACATCTGTGACTTAATCTCAGCACAGAACTAAGTTCCGCGCCAGTAAGTGGGGCAAGCGATCCATCCTTGTGAGCGATTGTCTGAGCGATGCCATCCTTTAAATCCTGTCTGAGCGATTGTTTGAGCGATTGTTTGAGCGTTGCCATCACTTGAAGTGATGGCAACGCTGAAGGGCATCGCTAAAGTTGTATTTATCCTGCTCCTCCCAGTCAAAATCAAAAAAATGCAGTGCTGAGTCAGAAGGCCGGAATGCGGGTGAGCGGCTATACACCGACGATAAATACAAAAGATCCCTGCGGATGACAAGAAAGGTAATGGCGGACAACATATTTTATGCTGGCGCACAATGGATAGCGAGGGACATGAGTGCGAATAATTTTATTTTGCAAATTTCGCATTATTCGCTATATTTGCATAAATTAAATAATCACTAGTATGGAAAATAATCAGTACACCAATCCCTACGACAAGCATCCTAATGCCCAGAAATGGACCGCTGCAGCAGTATACACCGCTCTCAATGACATAGAGAAAGAAGCCACAGAGGGCGAGAGCCTTTTTCTCGGCAAGGCACTGACCAAACTCGGCCACTACAGGCATATCTGGGGCTACTGGAAAAAAACCCATTACCAAAATGATGACATCATGGAGATGATGCTGAGAATAGAAAGCATCTTTGAGGCCAAGCTGCTAGATGCCGCACTCAAGAAACAGCTGTCTCCCTGGATAGCGGTACTGACGCTGAAGAATAGTTATTTTATGACCGACAATCCTAACAAAATGTCGCCCCGTACACTTCACCACAAAATGAATACCTGAATCAAATATTCATTATATATTTTGGTATTATTAATATTAAAATCGTTTATGTTTAGTGGATTTATTTTTAAGGCCTTGACTTTTTTCGAAAAAGGGGGG
>PLSN01000444.1 GCA_003165135.1 Bacteroidota bacterium | reverse complement strand
CTAAGATACAATGGATTTATAACGGCACCACAATTAGCACTGAATATCCAGATACACTTTATGAAACCGGAATGACTGTAGCTGGTATGGCTGATGGCACTGGAGGTAGCGCCCCCAATCAATTGAATACTCCTTTAGATGTATTTGTAAGTAATGGTTATATCTATGTTTCAGACGCGAGTAATAATCGTGTACAAGCATTCCCGCCGGGCAGTACTGCAGGAACGAATGCTTATTATACCGCTGCAGGAGGCAATGGTCAGGGTCCCGATTCCGATCAATTGAGTAATCCGTATGGTATATTTCTTGATAATTATGGTAATCTCTATGTAGCCGATGCCGGCAATTGGCGTATACAGATGTTTAACGGTGGCTCAGCTAATGGCTTGACAGTAGGCGGTGGAAATGGCATTGGATTTAGCGCCAATCAAATACAGCCAAATTTTATAAACGTAGACGGCAATGGCAATGTTTATGCTGCTGATGATAATGGTGGTGTACAGGAGTTTCCTGCAGGCAGCACCTCAGCTACAAATGAGATAACTCTAGCCGGATATTTTTTATTTGGGTGTGTAGGCATATCTGTAGACCCTTCGGGAAATATTTATACGGGTGCCTGGAACTCAGTTGAAGAATTTCCTCCGGGTGGCAATTCTTCAACTACTAATATCAACACGTTCGGTGATTACATGATACCCGAAGGAATAAAAGTAGACAGGAGTGGGAACATATATGTAGCCGACAGAAATAGTAATAGTGTGTTAAAATTCCCTCCGGGTAGTGGTGGCGGAGTGTTCACTGGAATTGTGGTCGCTGGCGGAAATGGTGCAGGGAATGCAGCCAATCAATTGAACGGGCCGGCAGGCATATATATAGATGGGAATAATAATGTCTATGTAGCAGATGCCAATAATAACCGTATACAGAAATGGTCCCCAAAAGATAGTATAGGCACCACATATATCCCAACTACACCTGGTAGCTATTCAGCTATTGTTAGTTTTAACGGCTGTACTGTGAGATCAGACACAGTGACAATATATCCGGTTTCTCGAATTAATGTATTTGATACAATCTGTTTGAGCCCGGATAGCGCTTATTTTTTTGGCACAAATTCCATTACACAATCAGGGACCTATGTTGATACCTTTACATCCGCACAGGGTTGCGACAGTATCGTGACATTATCTCTTACTATAGCTGCTTTTCCCTCAATCAATATATCAGAAAAGGGGAATCCTTGTATAATAGGGGCTGACACTTTGACCATCTCGGGTTCCTATTGTTATCCAATCTTATGGCTGCAAAATGGTTCTCTCGTTGCCATTGATACGCCAGTTATCACGACTGTAGCCGGAGGGAATGGCGACAGTTCGGCATCTAACCAGTTAGCCTATCCTGAGGGAGTATATTTAGATAGCCATAGAAATATATTTATAGCAGATACTTATAATCAGCGCATACAGGAGTGGGCGTCTGGGGCTACCACCGGCACTACTGTAGTATGGACAGGAGGAAACGGAACCGCCGCAAACCAATTGAGTTATCCTACCGATGTATTGGTAGATAGCATCGGTAATATTTACGTGGCCGATTTTGACAATAACCGGATACAGAAATGGACGCAAGCCACTAATAGTATAAGTACGGTGGCTGGCTCCTCATCAGGTCAAAGCGGAATCACTTCTAGCCTATTAAGTGGCCCTTCTGGAATATTTGTTGATGCGACTGGCAATATTTATATAGCAGATTTCCGCAATAATCGTGTCCAGAAATGGGCGCAAGGTGCCAGCAATGGTATTACGGTAGCTGGAGACTCGGCAGGCTCATCAGGCAATGCTGCAAATTTATTGTCAAATCCGAGAGCAGTTGCTGTAGATGCTAATGGTAATATCTATGTAGCAGATATGGGCAATAACCGCATTCAGAAATGGGCACCCGGGGCCAATACAGGTACTACTGTGGCAGGGAATACTGCCGGAGTCTCGGGTAGTGCATCAAATTTGTTATATACTCCAACAGGAATATTTGTCGATGGGAGTGCAAATATTTATGTCTCAGATAATGGCAACAGCCGTATTCAGAAATGGGCCGCTGGAGCTAATACCGGAAGTACCGTGGCAGGTGGCAATGGTAACGGCGGTGCCTATAATCAGCTTTCGGGTGCTGATGNNTGGAGATATTTATACTGCCGATCAGGGGAATTTCCGGATCCAAAAATATACACAAAATCATAATTACGTCCCAACCAGCCCTGGCAGTTACATTGCTACCGTAACCAATGCCTATGGCTGCTCCGCTACTTCCAATGCTATAATAATACAAAATTCAAGTTCGAGTAACCTCTTTGACACAATCTGTGCTGGCTCTTCTTTTACTTTTGGCGGTCATAACTATTCTCAATCGGGAACATATACAGATACATTGACCAGCGTTCATGGCTGTGATAGTATCATTCTCTTAAACATCTTTGTTTATCCGACATCTGTTAACAATGTATTTGATAGTATTTGTTCTGGTTCATCTGTTCTTTTTGGCGGTCATAGCTATTCACAAGCAGGTGCATATTCAGATACACTTACTTCGATGCATGGCTGTGATATCATATCCACACTGCATGTTTTCGTAAGGCCAACTTATGGAGATACTATGAATGTTACCATCTGTCAGGGTGACAGTTTTGACTTTAATGGAAATATTCTGACCACAACGGAAACACAATATCATTATTTGACCAGCATCTCAGGCTGCGACAGCACGGTCATTTTAAACCTAACCGTCAACCCAACTTCATCTATCAACCTCTATGATACTTTGGTCACGGGAGATACGCTGTATATGAACGGTCATGCATATACACAGTCAGGTATTTATTATGATACATTGAGCAACATACATGGCTGCGATAGCGTGCAGGCCATTTACCTCTATGTCGCTACGACCTCGACATTCGCTCATCTGTTTGATACTATCTGTCAGGGCTTCTCGGTAGTGCTGGGAAATCACACCTATACTGTCAGCGGTACCTATGTCGATACGCTGACTGGCACCTACGGTGGCGATAGTGTGGTGACCCTCAATCTCACTATCAATCAGGCCTTGCTCGTCAATATCAATGACACGATCAGTCAAGGCGCATCTGTGACCGTGGGTACGAATACTTATTCCCAGCCTGGTACTTATGTCGATACATTGACAAGCATTGCGGGCTGTGACAGTATAGTGGCCTTGCACCTGTATGTGGCGACCGGCATCGTGCCGCTATCATCTATCCGGAGTATCAATGTATATCCTAACCCTAATCAGGGCAGTTTCACGATAGCAGTAGACGGCATCAGTTCTGCTGCACTCACAGCCGAGGTCACAGATATGCTCGGCAGGAGTATATACAAACAAAACATCCACAGCGGAGAAAANNAATACATCTGCTGTCAGGATGATGACCATAAAGTAAGGTTCAGCGCTGAGATGCTATCAATGATATCATGAAAAAAGTCTCACCAGGTTGAAAAACGAAAAGTAAAGTGATAATGTATTATATTTGCATTATTAAGTCAAATACTGCTTTATTTTTCCCGCCCGGTGTGTGTATTTGCAGATAGGCTGTCAGGACTGAATGCGAATTTGCGAGCATGGAAGAAGGAATACAGCAAAATCCGGGCGATAAAACAGCAAAACAAAAGCAAAATCTGAATTTCAGTTATGTATTTCACAAATAACCATATTAAAATATTATATTCTTATTTTGCTAATTATAAATAACCTAAGAAAAGAGTGAAAATTTACTCAATATGCGGAAATATGGATTATTTATATGCATATGCGAAAACCGAAACAGAAAAGAAAATGATTTTTGGCCAAAAAATGAACGTATAAATATAGCGGATCGGAATACTTAAATCGGCTTGAATTGTTCAAAGCCTTGCCGACAAGTAAAGCAGAAACGGATAGCTCTGCAAAGTGTAGAACCGAAAGATGAGCGAAGAGTAGTGTCGGTGCTGCCACAATGCGGACAGCGCACACGGTCGAGAAGTTCGGCGGTCATATCCTCCTCCATCATGGCAGGAGGCGCTATGCCAAACTTTTCGAGCTTGAGTTTGGCTTCAGGTTTCATTCTGTCGCTGGTCCAGGCGGTTTCCATATCTATGATCACCTCGACCTCATCGAAGCCCATTTTTTTTACAGCATCGTAGATGTCTTTTTTCATTACACTAAGTGCCGGGCAGCCTACGAATGTCGGTGTCATGGTGATATGAGCGGAAAGACGTGAGACATGAGACGTGAGACATGAGACGTGAGTGATCATGCCCATATCTATCAGGCTGAGCACCGGTATCTCGGGGTCTTTGACAGACTCCAGCACTGTCCAGATGTCAGCTTCGGTGAGTATATGTTGTGCAGTTTCCATGTTGTTTACTTTCCTGTGATCTGTTCTTTGACGTTTTTGTATAGCCAGTACCTTATAGCGTAAATCAGTAATGCACTGAGGCTTATTCCTCCTTCTGCCAGTTCCTCACCTTCACCAAAGAAGGGAATAAACTTGCCGGGGTCAGGTACGAACATGAGTATGAAAAATACTACTTCTATAATGAGTAATACCTTGCTTGGCTTACGTTTCGAGGTGCTTATATCTGTGCTTATTGTATTCATGGCCTTATGTTATATATCTAAAACGTAAAACAACATGCCAAAGTACATCTTACCACTCAGCCCCCGGATCTGATCTGGTCACTTCTGTCATTTCATCCAGCAGTGGCTCCAGGTATTTCGAGTGATAGCCCTTTCGTCCGCCATAGACTATGTTTGAGTCTGCCACCTTGGGCAATGTCAGGCCTGCTGCAGTCACGATGGCGGTGATCTTTTCGAGCCATTTTTCCTGTAGCTTTTCTTCTCCACCGAATACGCCCTCCTTGATCAGTACATCTTCGTACTCCGACTTTTCAAATATCCCAAGTGCATATGGCATAGCATAAGTAAGGGCAGACTGCATACGCGCATGGCTTTCTTCGGTGCCTTTTGCTAATTGCTTCAGAAAGGAATCAGCGTGCATGACATGATATTTGATCTCGCCTTTTACTTTTTTGGCGAGTTGTGCCAATGGCTGAAAGGTAGACTCCGTCAGCATTTCATACCGTATCAACTCTGCATGGTCAAATAGGAAATGACGGACCAGGCTGAAATCGTACTCTCCTATCGGGAGCTCCACCAGCTGACAGCACTTGAATTCCTTCTCCTCGCGATGAAAGGCTATCGTATCGGGATCTTTGTCACCAAATACTCCATGGCATATCTGATACAATGCCTGAGCATGTCCGATTTTGTCCTGCGCCATAGAGGCAAAGGCAAGGTCTTCTTCAAGCATAGGGCCTATACCTGTCCATTCAGAATTGCGATGACCAATGATGAGCGCATCATCTGCCATTTTATATAAGAGGTCTTTGATTGCTTCCTTATTCATGATGCTGGATTTTAAACGGTTTTATGTTTAGCCTGATATGCCTCGATACGGTCACGTACTTTGTAGAACTCCGGATTGCGGAATGTTTTCTCAGGAGTAGTTTCAAAAATATCTTCATCCTCACTGCTGAAGGAATACACATCAGATGTTTTGGCTACCCATATATTAGTAGTAGCACCTCTTCTGCCAAATTGTTCTTTGGCCAGGATCAAGGCCAGGTCTGGAGTTGGTGCATGTAATATACCTACATGTACCACCTGTTTCCCTTTTTTTTCCTGATGAAAAACCTCCCATGTAATGAGATGTGAGTTGGTGTGCTGGTCTTCGCTTCCTACTTTATGAAGGTCTATTCTGTTGACACGCGGATCGAGTGACATATAATTTCTGATTTAAGATATTAAGCTAATGGGATCTTATACTTATCTGATGGGTTCATCAATGCCTCGCGTACCCAGCGATGTTCCATTTCGGCATATCTTCTGACCTCGAGGCGCTCTTTGTTGCATGGTCCGTCCCCGCTTGATACCCGTTTGAATTCGTCCCAGTCCGGGTCGCTGAATTCCCAGATACCATCAGCATTTCTGCGGAGGTTTGGGTCGGGTAGTGTGATACCTACCTCCTGTATTTTTGAAACATACATATCTAAAAATTGATTCCGCATTGCGTCATTAGAAGCGAGCTTCACTTTCCACTTCATAAGCTTCTCACTATGCTGTGAGTTTCTATCAGGTGGGCCAAAGAAGTGTATCAGCGGCCTATACCAGCGGTTCATCGCTTCCTGCAGCATATCATGCTGATACTGTGTACCCGTAGCCAGATAAACAAAATTATCATGTCCCTGCTTCAGGTGAAAAGACTCTTCATAGCAGATCCGCTCCAATGCTCTGCAGTATGGCCCATATGAACCTTTGGCATTGATGGTTTGATTGACTATAGCTGCTGCGTCTACAAGAAATCCGATCACCGCTATATCTGCCCAGGTGTTAGCCGGATAGTTAAATACATTGCTGTATTTACTTTTCCCGTTCATCAGGTCATTGAGCATTTCTTCACGTGTCTTGCCTAGCGTCTCAGCAGCACTATACAATAGCTGACCATGACCTACCTCATCCTGCACCTTGGCGATCAAAGCCAGTTTACGCCTGAAGTTCGGGGCCCTCGTGATCCAGGTACCTTCCGGCAAGGCACCAACTATTTCTGAGTGAGCATGCTGCTCTATCATACGAATAAGCTGCTTGCGGTATTCTTTAGGCATCCAATCGGTAGGCTCTATTTTTTCACCTCTTGCTATTTTCGCCTCGAAAGCTTCCAGCAGTATCGGGTCCTCGACTGTCTGGTTCATGATCTTTGCTTCTTCCTCTGTCAGACTTGTATTTCCGTACATAACGATTATTTTTTTAGTCCTTTCAATAATAAGTTTGAAATGCTCTCTGCTATTTCTTCCTGAGTCAGTTTTTCGCTGCTCTTATAGAGATCATANNGTAGCATTGAGCGCTGATATGATCGTAAAAACTGCCAGCTTCACATTGACCTCTTTAAAATCTTTTTCACTTATGCCTTTTTGGATCAGCTCTCTAAATCCAAGCTCGTATTCGTAGCGCAGCTTCTTGAATTTACCTAACTCAGGCTCTTTCAGAAATATCCACTCATGAAAGAAAACGGTAGATGCATCCAGGTTATTTGCTATCACTCCGATATGGGCCTTGATCGCAGCCTTCAGTTTTTTTGATGGGTTTTTTTCTTCCGCCACTGCAGTTTTATATGCTTGAAAAAACTGTTCTGCGATATCAAAACACATCTCGTGTAGCAACTCTTCTTTTGATGACAAGTGATTATATAAACTTGCTGCTTCTATGCCCACTTCCTTTGCTAAGTCACGCATTGACGTTGCTGCATAGCCCTTTTCTTTAAAGAGTTTCTTCGCTGTCCGGCGTATATCTGCTTTTCTATCCAGTTTTGCTATTGCCATATTGATTACTAACGTTCGTTAGCAAAGATACAACAGCTGTTCCTTTTAAGCAAATTTATTTTATTGCTGATTCCTTGATCGCATCCGAGGCCTTTTTGGCCGGGAAATATGAGGCTATCAGGGCAATAATGCCCACCGTAAAGAAAGTGAGTATGTAATCCTCCAATTTCAGCTTGATCGGATAGCCCTGGATCACGAAGCTATTGTCTCCGCCTGAGAGTTTCAGAAATTCATACTTGATCTGTAGCATACAGAGGATTGTAGCCAGGATAATCCCGATTACCGCTCCGATTACCGCTGATAGAACCCCTTCGAGCAGGAATATCCTTTGTATCATACCCTGATCTGCGCCCATGGCCATGAGTATAGATATATCGCTTTGCTTCTCTATGACCAGCATGGACAGCGAACCAATTATATTAAACGATATGATGAGCATGATAAATGCGAGGATAGCATATACAGCCCAGCGCTCCAGCCGCATGACTCGATAGATCGTTTCACGCTGCTCATAGCGAGTTTTTACTACAAAGTCTTTACCAGCCAGTTTCTGAATCTCTTCTTTTGCAGCATCCAGATCTGCTTTTCGCTTCAGTTTTATCTCATAGGCTGACACCTCATTTTCAGAGCCGAGCAACTCTGAGGCAAATTCCAATGAGACGAAGACATATTTAGAATCAAACTCCTGCTGTATAGAAAAAACACCGCCAGGCACGACATCACGAAAGGTAAAAGCGTCTTCGGGAAGAAGTGCTGTACCTGTTCCTTTTCTGGGAACTGTGATCTGCAGTGGATAGACAGATCTCTCGACGTCCACATTGAGCGCCGAATAGACATTGGCGCCGATCACTGCATACTGATTGACAGAGTCCCAGAGGATAAATCTCCCCATTTTGATATGGTTCTTTACATCGGCGACATCATTGTATTTGCTGTCTACCCCTTTGACGGTACAGATATAGTCTTTGTCGATATATTTGATGTATGCATTCTCTTCGAGTGTGCGAGACAGAGCTGCCACATCCGGAGATTGAGTGATCTTATNNGCGGAGCCCCACATCATCAGTGAAAGTTTTCCCTTTGACCGCGGTGATAGTTATATCCGTATAAAAAGTATTATAGAGCGAGATGGCAAGACTTTCGAAGCCGTTGAATGTACTGAGTACTACTATCAGGGCGAAAGCCCCAACCCCCATTCCTACCATTGAAACAGCTGCGATGATATTGATCGCATTGGTAGACTTTTTTGAGAAAAGATAGCGAAGGGCTATTTTGAATATGAGCATGCTAATTAGCTTCCTTTGATCCCGTCGTCCTCGGACTTTATTTTTTTGAAAAGCTCCTCCATCCGAAATACATCATCCAATGTATCATCGAGAAAAAACTCTACATCAGGCACTCTGCGCAAACTAAAGCGGAGCTTGTCTCCCAGCATTCTTTTGATCTCCTGCTTTTTGTCCTGAAATTGCTGTATCACTTCGTCTTTATCTCCGTTGAATACACTAAGATGAAACCTTACTGTCGACAGATCGGGAGTGACCTTGACATTGGTGACTGTGACAAATGCTTTGCCATAAATACTTCTGCCAGATTTGAGTAATATATCTGTAAACTCTTCCTTAATGAGCGACGCTACTTTTTGTTGTCTTCTGCTATCCATA
>PLSN01000327.1 GCA_003165135.1 Bacteroidota bacterium | reverse complement strand
AAAAGATTGCCTGATGATTAACGTGGTAAAAAGCCAACCCGCTCCTGCAAGTTTGGCAACCAGAACGAGCTGGAGAGGGGAGGATGTATTACTACGTCTTCGGGAAGATTTTTTCAACAAATGTTACATCTGCGAAGATGAAGGCATTACTACAATTAATGTCGAACATTTTGTACCGCATGCAAATAATCCAGACCTTATGTATTCATGGGAAAATTTGTTCTTTGCTTGCGGGCACTGTAATAATATCAAATTAGCGCTGCCTCAGTATAACGGAATATTGAATTGTACCAACAGGGACCATAGAACGACAGATTGGATACGATATGGATATGATGATAGCAATTTTGAAAGATTGATTGTTTTGATTGATGAAATTGTGACACAGAATGGAGTTCAGCCAACAGTACAACTTCTAAGAGATATCTATAATAGTACGAACACTATTATTAAGAAAATGGAAAGTGAAAATCTACGTAGACGACTGCAAAAAGAGTTGGCTTTATTTAATAATGAATTATCCAATTATTTTCTCAATGGAAATCTTACAGAAAATGACAAGCATACAGTAGCCCAAAGGATAATAGAACATCTTCAAAAGAATTCGGCATTTTCTGCTTTCAAAATATGGATTATTAGAAGTAAAGAAAGATATATGGCCGATTTTGGTCAGCATATACCAGTTTGATTATCCTTACTTCCTCACAAACTTCATCAGGTTCTGGGTGTTTTTATTTGCCCAGTGGTAGCCTAGAGAGAATGGCAGGGTCTTGACATGCGTGGAGTCAGTATATGCTTTGTGGAGGTCTTCCTGAAAAACGCCCTTGAAGTCGCTGACAGGGGTCACATAGTTGCCATAGAGTTGTACAGTCCATTTGTTTTTATCTATGTACTGAAAGCCTATGCCAGTATCATCCTGCAGGATAGATTTGCTTTTCGCGAGGCAGATATTACGTATCGCACTGAAAGTTTTATAGTTCATCAGGTATGAAGCAGACTTGAGATAGGTATAGCACTCAGGCAGATTGTTGAGATATGTTTGCAGCGGAGTATTGGCTTTAAAGCTTTCCATTTTCTCATAGGCGTCGTCGCAGAGATTTGTTTTGAAGTAGACGATCTTTTGGATCTTGCTTGCGCCGTTCTTGCGGAAATAAATCTCCACGCAGGCATTTCTATAGCTGCTCACAGAGTCCTTAGATATCTCGACGAGCGTTTTGCCGTCATCCAGCAATTGTTTGTATTTGATGTCGAGTACGGCATAGCCTGCACGCACCAGAAATACTGCGGCTACAGGCGTCACACCATTCCATGGGTTAGACACATCGCGCATCATCTTGCGTGTGATGAAATAACTTTTTCCAAAAATATCTTCGAGAGATTTCAGGATAGAGTTGAGGGTATTGGTCGTTTTTTCAGCGTTCATTTTCTCCATGACGGGCAGAGAGCCATAGCGCTCCAATGCGATCATGATATACTGGTCAGCGTCGGGGTAGAACTGGACACAATGCAGCACATCAGGCCCGGAGAATGGATAAAAAACAGTTTTAGGAGAAGCGAGCTCAGGGGCCATTTCTGTCTTGGCCCAATCGCGCATTTTGCTGAGACGTATCTTCTCGATATGCGCAAAGCCCCTGTTCATCGAGTCGCTGTAGAGTTTATAGTATTCCAGATTCTGGAGCTTCTCAGGTATCGCGATGAATGAATCAGGCTTCATACCTGCGAGGTAGAGGGCTACATCATTCAGTTTATTGCGGTTGTTTTTGTTTATCGTCGTGTCTGTGATGACAGAGACTGCCGGCGCAGCAGTAGCAGTATCATTTTTTGCTGTGGTAGCAGATGCGTTTTTTGCTGCATGGTTATTACACGATGCGAGCAATATTATCAGGCCGGACAGGCAGATCAGTCGGTATGGTTTCTTCATAATTAAGATTAAAGGTATTAATACTATTTTATCTGAAGAAGATTTACTTCTTCTCAAACTTCATAAGGTTTTGTACCGCGTCTTTCCAGTGATAGCCGAGAGAGAAAGGTAACGGTTTGATATTTGCGGAATCCGCTTTGTATGCTGCCTGCAGTCCTGGCTGATAGTAGCCACCCTGAAAATCACTGATCGGTTTTTCGTAATTTCCGTACAAGGTTATTTTCCATTTGTCTTTGGCGAAGAAAGCAAATGCTATACCGGTATCATCCTGCAGCATTGTTTTGCTTTTATTAAGGCAGGTATTGCGAATAACGCTGAATCCTGTCTGGCACATCCTGTATGAAGCCGACTTGGTATATGTGTAGCACTGCGGCAGGCTGTCGAGAAAGCTCCTGAAGCCTGTATTGTCTTTGAGACCGGGAGCACCGAGGTATTCGGTGTCAGCAATATTTGCTTTGAAATAGGTCAGCTTCTGGATCTTGTCTTTGCCATTTTTGCGGAAGTAAATTTCTACGCAGTCATTGACATGGTGGCCCATAGAGTCGAGCGGTATCTCTACGAAAGTTTTGCCGTCGTCCAGTAGGTGCTTGTACTTAATATCGAGGATTGAATAGCCGCTGCGCACGAGGAATACACAAGCCAGCGGAGTGACGCCATTATATTGGTTTGATACATTGAGGGCCATTTTGACAGTTATAAAATAGCTCTTGCCGATGATATCCTCAAGAGATTGATGTATATAGTTGAGTGTATGTATAGTTCTGGTAGAGTCCATCTTTTCCATATTAGGCAGTGAGCCATAGCGCTCCAATGCTATCATGATATACTGGTCAGCATCGGGGAAAAACTGTACACAATGCAAAATATCCGGCCCGGAGAATGGATAGAGCACAGTCTTGGGATTAGCTAATTCTGGCGCCAGTTCTGTCTTTGCCCAATCGCGCATCTTGCTGAGACGGTTGGTTTCTATATTCCCAAAACCTTTGTCCATCGTATCGCAATATTGTTTATAGAATGGCAGGTTTTGAAGGCGGGCAGGAATAGCTACAAAAGAATCGGGCTTCATGCCTGCGAGATAGAGCGCCACATCATTCAGCTTATTGTGCGGATTGGTATTGATGGTCTTGTCTGTGATGACAGAGGCGGCGGCCTTTGATCCGGCCGAAGTATCGGCTTTTGTTTCTGTTTTATCAGCGGTAGAACTTTTAGCGCTGTTATTGCCACATGAAGTAAGCAAAGCGAGGCTCAACGCTATGTATACAAAGCGAAAGGATACTTTCATAAAATGTATTAAAAATTTAGTGCGCGAAGTTACTTATAAGGATTTGATTTCCTTATTTTTTGACAGGATTTTTGCAAGGAAGTAGACGACCAGTCCGAGTGCTACCACCCCCAGGCCTATCAATGAGGCCACAGGTTTCCCTTTGAACACGAACCAGAGGAACCAGCAGTTCAAAATGAGGAAAATAGCGGGTGTGACCGGGTATCCCCAGGTTTTGTAAGGTCTCTCGAGGTCAGGCTTCTGATAGCGCAGAATAAAAACGCCTAAAACAGTGAGGGTTGTAAATAAAGAAAGTGTAAATGAGATATATGTAATGATCATGTCAAATGATGAGGAGAAAAGCAGTATCAGTGCTATAACTGATTGAGAAGCAATAGCTATGACAGGTATGCCTGCGCTATTCTTTTTTGACAGGTGACGGAAAATGGAATAATCTTCACCGATCATCTGAATAACACGTGGACCAACGATAACCATCGAGGAAATGGTGGAAACAAGTAAGACAGATATGATCAGGGAGATCAGTTTGGCACCATTGTCACCGAAGATATACTTGGCAGAGATAAAAGCCACCTCGTTTACGCCTTTCATCTCCTCTACAGGCGCTGTACGCAGGAAGACATAGTTTATCATGATATACAGTACCGTAACGAGCAGGGTGCCCACAAGGATCGATAAGGGGATATTGCGTTTTGGGTTGTCTACCTCGCCGGCTATGTAGGATGATGCATTCCAGCCGGAGTAGGCAAAAGACACATAGACAAGCGATATGGCAAATGGTGCCGAAAAGATGTCCTTGTATGTCTGAGCTGTGGGCTGGATAGAGATATGAGTATTACAAGCACAGAGCAGGCCGAAAATGATAAAGACAATGATCAGGATGACCTTGATGGCTGTGGCGACAGTTTGAAAACCTCCACCTATTGCGTAATTAATAGACTGGACAATGGTAACAAGAATAATAACTGCTGCACCGATCATCTGAGGCGAAAAGCCGGGCACGACTGTAGAAAAGTATTTACCCAAGGCCCAGGCAGCAGCAGCTATAGGAGCAGCGAAGCCGATCGTAGCCGATACCCAACCAGAGAGGAAACCAACAGAGGGATGATATATCTCTGACAGGTAATTATACTCGCCACCTGAGCGAGGCAGGGCTGCACCTAGTTCACTATAAGCAAAAGCACCAAAGAGCGCCACTATACCACCTACCAGCCACAAGGCGATGATAGCAGCAAAATCGCTGATGGCCGGAAGCTGATAGCCCAGGCTCGTAAAAACGCCTGTGCCGATCATATTGGCTATGACGACCGAGAGGGCTGTGGGAAATTTAATTTTACCGTTCATGTTAATTCAAATGCGGCGCAAGTTAAATAACTAATACATATTTTCACCGCCTGAAATCAAAAGGATTCCACTGTGTGGTTTCCAGAGTCCATATTCTTATTCATATTTCATGCCAAACGTACAAAAAACCGATGCTTTTGCCTCTCTCAGGATACCGGAGTTTAGAGATTATCTCTTTGCCAGGTCACTGACCACGGTAGGCCTGCTCATGCAGAGCACTGTATTGGCCTGGCATATATACCAGATCACCCATAGCAAACTCGCACTAGGACTCATCGGCCTGAGCGAAGCTTTGCCATTTATTTTTATCACTTTTTTCTCAGGCCTCGCCGCAGACAGGTACAATAGGAAACGGATACTGCTCATTTTTACGTTGCTACTGATCGTTTGTTCAGCTATACTTTCACTAGGCTCATGGCATTTCGGTGGCAACGCAAATGTTTTTTGGTATTATATTGTGATCGGTATGATAGGTGTGTGCAGGTCTTTTCTCACACCTGCATCTCAGGCTATTCAGTCGCGCATCGTGCCTCGAGAATTATATGCTAATAGTTCCACGTGGAGCAGCAATTCTTTTCAGGTCAGTGCAGTGGCGGGACCTGTCACAGCGGGGCTGCTGCTGGAGTTTATAGCTCCTGAGTATGTCTATCTGATCTGCGCTGTGATATTTGGTTTCTCATTATACTTTACTACCAAACTAGATGAACATTATCCGCCACCGATGCAGGGCGCTGAGCCTTTCATCAAATCATTTTTTGGGGGTATCAGTTTTGTATTTGGTACGCAGGCTATTTTATCTTCTATCAGTCTTGATCTTTTTGCGGTGCTGTTTGGCGGAGTGACAGGGCTGGTACCTGCCTTCTGTCAGGACATATTGCACGTAGGGCCTATGCTGATGGGCCTGCTCAAGGCTTCCCTGTTTCTGGGTTCAGCTGTGGCTGGATTCTTTTTGGCGCATCATCCACCCACGAAGCATGCTGGCAGAAACCTTTTGATCTGTGTAGCGGGCTTTGGATTGTGCATTATTGTTTTTGCAGTGTCGCCGTTTTACTGGTTGAGCTTTCTGATGTTATTCATAGCAGGAGGGTTTGATAATGTGAGTGTGATCATAAGGGGTACTATCGTTCAGCTTTTCACACCGGATGAAATGCGCGGCAGGGTAGCAGCGGTCAATTCCATTTTCATCAAATCATCTAATGAGATCGGAGATTTTGAGTCAGGTCTTGCAGCATCCTACATGGGCCTTGAATATGCCGTTATATTCGGCGGTATGATGACGCTGCTCGTAGTGGGCGGTACGGCACTCTTCGCGCCGACGCTGAGGAAGATGAGATTGTGATTTAGCGGTATTTTTATTTATTAGAATAG
>PLSN01000008.1:6029-6287 GCA_003165135.1 Bacteroidota bacterium | reverse complement strand
ATAACGCTCAATAGTAAAAGAAAGGTAAAGTATTCTTACCTCTGGTCGGTCTTGTGACCGCACCACTCATAGAGCGATAGATCCCCGTATATTCTTGCTTTAATTTATCTTACCGCCTGAGGGGCTTCACGGGAATGTGAAAGTCATATCTAGTGGTACGTTCACAAGACCGACTACAGGTGGAAAATTTTGCCAATCAAATATAATTCACTATATTTACATTTAATAATCAATTAAAGCAAAATAAATTTCAATTAT
>PLSN01000008.1:0-5989 GCA_003165135.1 Bacteroidota bacterium | reverse complement strand
GGATTTTTTATATGTATAACTGAAATTTTAACACAAGCTGTTTAGCCCCTCTTATCACTATTAAAACATCAGAATAACTGACATAAACCTTATTTTGCCTTGTTAATGAACATTAAATCCTGAGTTTGTGGATTTGTTAAATCGAAGAAGACATATCTTCACAATTCAAATAAGCCATCACCATAAATCATTTAACCAAAGCTCTATCATGAAACACTTTCACCTTTTTGTAATCTTTATCATCACCAGCACACTGATGACATCCTGTGTCACCACTAAGAAGTACAATGCACTGGATGCGAACCTGAAGAAGATAGAAAACGATAAAAACGACTGCGACAGCAGACTGGCGCAAAGCAAACTCGCCGCAGATAAACTGGCTACGCAAAACGGCTACCTCCAGTCCCAGGTAGATGACCTCAAAAAACAACTCGAAGACGCAAAGAAGAATAATAGTCAGGTACTCAATACCTTGCAAGATATGTCAGTCCTCTCAAACAAACAGGCTGAGAGCGTGAAGCAGACTCTACAGTCGATAGGCGAAAAGGACAACTATATACAAGGGCTCCAGTCAGCCATGGCCCGCAAGGACTCGCTGAATATGGTGCTGGTCATGAACCTCAAAGGCGCGATCGGCGACCTGGGCGACAAAGACATCAATATCAAAGTAGACAAGAGTGCGATCTATATCGATATTTCGGACAAAATGCTTTTCAACAGCGGCAAATACACCGTGACCGACAAAGCTAAATCGGTATTGGGCAAAGTGGCGCAGGTGCTCAATGCATACCCCGACATAGAGTTTATGGTCGAGGGACACACGGACAGCGTGACCATGCACAGCGACTGTATAGATGATAACTGGGACCTGAGCGTCAAGCGCGCTACTTCGGTCGTTCGCCTGCTGCAAACAAAATACGGTATACAGCCATCAAGAATGACAGCAGCCGGACGCAGCCAGTATGTACCCCTGGATTCAAACGATACAGCAGATGGCCGCTCACACAACCGCAGGACGAGGATAGTGATACTGCCCCAGCTGGACCAATTCTTTAAGTTGCTGGTCAAAAAATAGTTGGTTTCAGATTTTCACGATGTTATTAGCCTCAAAAGTGGACGTTTGATGTTAATAACCGCTCAAATTTGTTACAAATGGGAAGTTGTAATTTGAAAATTCCTTTTAAGTTTGTGCAACCTAATTAACCTTAACAATAATATTAATATGAAAATACCTCAACTCATTGTTGTATTTATAATCTCAAGTATGGTGATGACCTCATGTGTCAGCACAAAGAAGTTTAACGAGCAGGGAGGAGAACTTCTCAAAACTAAAAATGATCTGAATGACTGCCAGACACAGCTGGCCAAAGGACAAGTATCCAATAAAAAACTAAATGATCAGATCAAAGACCTCCAGACACAGGCAGACTCAAATAAGGTACTACTGGATGCTGCTGCTGCTAAACTCGCAGCTGACAATGGCGGCCAGATACTGAATACGCTGAAAGACCTCAATATCATCAACCCAGATCAGGTACAGAGTATAAACAGTTCACTGACATCTCTCAACGGACAAAGCAAAGATGCCCTCAATTCGGCCCTGGTAAATAATCTGAAGGTAGCGATAGGTGCAGAGAACGATACAGATATCAATGTGATCTCAAACAACGGAAAAATATTTATAGACATCAGTGACAATATGTACTTCAGCACCGGCAGTGCAGAGCTGTCAGCACGCGCTAAAGCCGTGATCGCTAAGATCGCTAAGATACTCAACGCACATCCTGATATGTCATTCATGGTAGAAGGCCATACGGACAATAAGCCAATACATGGCGGCGGCTGCACTCCCGACAACTGGGACCTGAGTGTCAGGCGCGCTACCGCAGTAGTAAAACTCCTGCAAAAAGAATATAAGGTCGATCCGGCCCGTATGATAGCAGCAGGACACAGCGAATATGAGCCTGTACAGGCTAATGATACTCCTGACCATAGAGCAAAAAACAGGAGGATATCGATCATTATGACACCGCAGCTCGACCAGTTCTTTAAGCTCCTGGGTAAGTAAATAGAATTCACTTACGTTCACGGATCGAAATGAGAAATGCCTTACAGTATTTCTCATTTTTATTTTTGAACAAGTGCTTACTAAGAACTGAGCATTGGATTATTATATTTTATCTTAATTTTCTAATATGAAGAAGATCATAGAAAAGCATCCACTGGCTATACGATGGTTTCATTGGGTAAACTTTCCTGTGCTCGTTATCATGATTTGGAGTGGCTTATTGATATACTGGGCAAACGANNCTGAAATTCTTTCCTGATTCCTTTTATAAAGCATTCCATATTCCTTTTAATTTGGCCAAAGGCATGGGCTTTCATTTTGTGTTCATGTGGATATTCTTTGGCAATGGCGTGTTGTATGTGTTGTATACAATATTCTCGGGCGAATGGCGATATCTGCTTCCTGACAGGAAATCCTTTAAAGAAGCATTTTTGGTTGTGCTGCATGACCTTCACATCATTAAAACTGCGCCTCCGCAGACTAAATACAATGCTGCGCAGCGTATCGCTTATACAGGCATTATCATCATGGGCTTTGGTTCGCTACTCACTGGGCTTGCCATTTATAAACCTATACAGTTATCCTGGCTATGTACTGCATGCGGTGGCTACGAAGCAGCGCGCATCGAGCATTTTGTTTTAACTGTAGTTTATACCCTTTTTTTTGTGATACATGTGGTGCAAGTGATATTAGCAGGATGGAATAATTTCAGGGCAATGGTAGCTGGTTTTGAGATCGTCGATGAACCAAAAATTTCACCGGAAAAGAAAAGCAATGGATAACAGAACAGAGACAGAAAAACGCCTCAGGAGGCGTACCATTATTTCTTTTGTGGTATTTTTTGCACTTATCATTGCGGGCTACATCGGCTGGCGAGTGCTCTATACCGAGCAGATGGACAATGGTGTGCAAAAAGATATTCGCAAGGGACTTAAAACCAACGAAAGTATTTTTGAAAATCTATTCAGTACACATCATTTAGCAAAAACTTATCTCGAATCTGAGGCAGTCAAAAAAGTTCGTGTAAATGGCCGTATAGGTATGGGTGTTGACTTCGATGCGGCCTTATGGAAACTACGAGTGGTTCGCAAGCCAGGAGATACATTGTTTCTCACACTGGATGATATCAAGTCACTACCTAAGACCGATGTTATTTTTGACTTTAAGTGTATCGAAGGATGGAGTCAGGTCACACACTGGGGCGGTGCGAAGTTTAGTGACTTTATGAAGAAATATAACCTCAATGACCAGTCTCAGATGAACTACACCGGGCTCATCACGCCTGATCAAAAATATTATGTAGGGATTGATATGGCCAGCATGATGCAACCGCAGACATTGCTCTGCTACGAAATGAATGGCAAACCACTGCCAATGGACCAGGGCTATCCTTTGCGCCTAATCATCCCTGTCAAATATGGTATCAAACATCTGAAACGTATAGGCACTATGTACTTTCAGGATACTAAACCGAAAGATTATTGGGCAGAGAAAGGGTATGATTATTACTCAGGCTTATAATATAAAATGGTCTCTCGGCAGTCAGATGGTCCCGAGTAGGGAAATGACATTTAGGACTATTGATCAGTCCACAGTGAGAATGGAAGGCGTGAAGAGGTCCCTGTTTTGAGGCTGACGGTCATTGTGGCTACTGCCGAGCAGGTTGTAATTATTCTGATACTGGATATTCAGCCCAGGGTAGTAAGCTACCATCAGCTGTATGAAATCGATATTGAGGTTGACATTCCTGAATCTGAAACCCATGCCCACACCAGGCTGGAAGGTGTTGTCTTTCACTACCTGCTGTATGATAGCAAAGTCAGTAAACAGGAACATGCAACTATTGAAGCCGAGGATCTTCTTTCGTGCGTAGAAATCGACCTCATAGTCCAGAGCATAGGTAGTATTGCCGCGTAGCTCATCTGAGTATAAGCCCCGAAGCCCGGTGAAATTATCTACATATACCTGTCTGCCGAAAGGCCTGTCATAGCCATATTTGCCATAGAAGTTAAAGATCTGTCTGACGCTGGCCTTGCCGGCTTTCTGGCTCACAGTATAGAAAGTATTTCTCCAGTCCAGTAGCAGTTGGAGGTAATTATTGATAGCAGGGAATCCGCCGTATTTGAACTGTGTGAGGAAATAGCCAACGTTCTTGAAATAATATCCATACTGCAAGGCTGCACCGACATAGGTTCGCCGCTGTAGTATCTCATCATCCTGAAACCCAGCTATGATAGCACCACTGATCCCTTTAGGGAAATACTCTGCCTGAACAAGGCTGTATACATTGTGATCTACATAATAGTCCCACTGGGCGAAACCTATGGCCCCAAGCAGAGAGGTCTGGTCGAGGAAACTGATGGTGCCATCTGCACTATATATATATGGACGTTGCGGGTAGTCCACTCGCACCATTCGGGCGGCTACGATCAGTCTATACAGAGGATATTTTTGTGATAGTACATCCGGCAGCTCAAAGGTCTTGGCTATCCAGAAATCCTGAGTATTAACCTTATTGGGAGCCAGCACAGCAGGACCATCGAGGCTGGGCACAGCATACAGCTCATCATAATAGTTGATAATGGCATGCCCTCCCCATTCAGTCTTGGCAGAGAAAAAGGGCCTGCTGAAAGATAGCTGCCCTCCACGCTGTGCATTATCAAACCTACCAGTCAGCATAGCATCTATATGTGTAGCTGCGATATTAGAATAGAGGTATGTAGCAGCGATGGTGTAAGGATTATTAAGAGCATAGTTGAACGACACCGCTACACCCAGCTGCTGCGGAAAACCAAACATATTGCTAAACAGCGGCCCTGAAGTGAGGCGGCTAAAGTCTACGCTGGTCTGAAGGCTCCAGTTCCATCGGTCACGGATATAGATCACTACATCCACACCATCCTGGTCCACCGGCGTGATGACAAATTTTATGTCTTTGTAGACATTCTTCAGCCAAAGATTTCGCTCGGTATCAGAGAATGCCAATGGGTTCACCGTATCGCCTTCCTGAAAGAGCAATTCATTTTTGATGACCCAGCTTCGGGTCGCGGTTTGTACCTTATTAGCCGCTGTCTGGAGCTTTGTAGGGTGATAGTTAGTTGGATCATCTATGTCCACGCCAAATGGCCTGAGTATCCTGATCGTGATGGTATATATCTTTTTACCCCTGACAGCAGCATAAGCATCCGGGCCCTGTACCGGCCGGTCTATCCTTTTGTCATTATACTGGGTAAATGAGAGGTAGTGGATCGTCTTTTTGATGCCCTCAGTAGCCTTTTTCAAAAAGGGCGAAAGCGTATCGGCAGGATGGATATATACCGCAGTGTCAAATATCAGATTTGCCGGCCTGATCGTATCATGCTGAGCAGAGCATATCCCGGCCAGTGAAAGAAATAGAATAAGACATGTTGTGGTTTTTATCATCAGCCGCTTAAAGATACACAATATTCGTGCCTCATGTATCTGCCCTCCTATCTCTTAACATGGCTTAACCTCGATTAACGAACGCTCCATCCTGCTCACTTTCCAGTTTTATAAATAGCATTTATAGGTTAATAAATACAAATATAGCAAATAGAAAATGAATTTTTGTATTTCAACCTAGTGGCGTTTTTGATTTTGATAGCATGCTATCAAAGCAAGTCGTAATGTAATGTATATCATTTCGTTGTGAGGTTTGCTTAACATTGCCAAACCCCCTCAGGTATTTTCTGAGTGACCCCCAAATGTTAAGTCAAAGGTCCTTATAAAACTTTTTCGACTGTATTTTCTATCGATTTTTAATTTTTCAATTAGTTGTATATCAATTATTTATAAGATAAATCTGGATGAATTTTCTCGGCAACTGATTTTTAGAATAAGGTGTTTGGAGTGAATTTGTCGCATGTATAATATTGAATGACTATCCGTTTGCCTACCTAA
>PLSN01000315.1 GCA_003165135.1 Bacteroidota bacterium | reverse complement strand
AGACTGAGGAGACGCTGCGTCTGCACCGGTTTTTTATTGCTACCTGCTTTGTCACAGCTGTTTTCGCAGCAGGCTACTGTGTCATGAGTGTCTACATGGATGGCCCGCTGTTTGCAGAGGCCATGGCAGCCTCTATCATACTTTTTATTTGTATGCCATTTGCCCTTAGGTTTGGGCTCAGCCTAACCATTTTGGTCAATCTTTTCCTTTCGGTCATCGCTTTAGTAGCGGTCTGTCTGATATACTGGGAGGGAGGTATACGGCGGGCAAATGTCGCTCCCTGGATCATGGTGCTACCTGCTTTTGCGATCATGCTGCAGGGTGTCAGGCAGGGTGTGATTTGGCTGATCATAGGCTTATGCATCATCGCAGGATTTTCCTATTTCACTTTTCAGAGTGTCACCTTTCCGATTCGGTTTGATGTGTCAAAAGACCCATTGTTTAGTACTCTTTCAATGAATGGCCTTGTATGTCTGGTCACCTTTATATTTTTCATCTCAGAGCGGGAGAGAAAGAAGTCACATCATGCACTTCAGTCGCAAAACATTACCCTGGACATGCTGAGCAAAGAGAAAACGAAATTTCTCCAGATAGCAGCTCATGACCTTCGAAACCCATTGATCTCGATACAGTCTCTGGCAGAGCGATTCTCAGACCCGGACCTCAGCGACGAGGAAAGAGAAATATGCCTGAACTATATCATCTCATCGGCAGACCGGATGTCTGAACTGATAAAAAACCTGCTCGAAATACAGGTAATGGATGCAGGCAGAATGAACATAAACAATCAACAGGTCTCTCTGAACAATATTGTAAATTCATACGTCAACCACATGTCGCATCTGATGGAAGACAGACAAGCAGAAATAGAAGTATCTCTGCCCGAAAAAGAGGTAATGATCATATCAGATCCCGCTCGTATCACGCAGATACTGGACAACTATGTCTCCAATGCTTTCAAATACAGTCCTGAGGGTTCAAAGGTATTCATTCACCTGCTTGAGCATGAAAAACAGATCATACTATCTGTAAAAGATGAAGGCCCCGGTATAAGCGAGAAGGATATGGATAAACTTTTTAAACAGTTTAGTACTGTGTCATCAGTGCCTCGCTCGGGGGAGCATGCTACAGGTCTGGGACTTGCCATAGTCAAAAAGCTCTCAGATGCATTGGGCGCAGAGGTCGGATGCAAATCGGAAAAAGGTAAAGGGTGTACTTTTTATGTGCAGTTTCCTAAAGAAAGTCAAGCTAACCCTCAAAGGGTTTAGAACCCTTTGAGGGTTCCAGTCATGATATTAAGTATGCAATCCTCCATTGATATGAATGACCTCTCCGGTCACATAGGATGCCTCCTTTGATGCGAGGAAACCAACGACTGCCGCTACTTCTTCTGCCTCACCGAAACGCTGCATAGGGATGATATTCCGATAGGGGGTAGGATCGATCGACTCCGTCATGTCAGTTTTGATAAAGCCCGGTGCAACACAGTTGACCGTCACGCCTCTGCGGCCTACTTCCTGCGCCAATGCTTTAGTAGCGCCAATCACACCTGCCTTGGATGCTGAGTAATTGACCTGTCCGGGCAGGCCCTTGACGCCAGAGAGCGATACCACATTCACGATACGGCCATAGCGTTTCGCCACCATATGCTGAAGCAAAGTCTTGGTCACATAAAAGAATGAATCCAGATTGGTCTTGATGACGGCTTCCCAGTCATTGTCCGGCATCATCATCATCAGGTTGTCCTTGCGGATGCCGGCATTATTGACGAGAACCTCTATCACTTTGTCCGGATTCAGCTCCACCCAGCCGCCGAGTATCGCCTCGATCTCGGACTTAGATGCGACATTGAACTTCAGCAGCTCGGCGTCTGAGCCATTTTCTTTGACGAGTGCCAATGTCTTGTGTGCTTCGGCCTCGTTGCTTTGAAAATTGATGATGACATAATAACCCATCTGAGCGAGCTTCACACTTATTGCTCTGCCGATGCCTCTCGATCCTCCTGTCACTAATGCGTATTTCATATTGCTATATTCAATTCACTAAATCAAAATGTTTGTCCAGCAGATATGCTTTGATAGCGGCTAACTCGCCGAACCTCGCTTCGTCTGAATCTATCTTTTTTGATACTTCCCTCATCTCGATATAAAACTCTTCGATCTTAGGCGAGAGGTTTTCGGATGCATTCAGACAGTCTATGGCCTGTGCCACCGCCATACTATGAATAGACAGCACATCAAAGGAGTTGTCCACCACGCGGGCACACATCAGAGCTGCATTGCTGCCCATGCTCACGATGTCCTGATTGTCATTATTGCTTGGTATGCTATGGATATACATGGGATTGGAGAGGGTTTGATTCTCCGCTACGGTAGAAGTCGCAGTATACTGTATGCCCTGCAGACCAAAATTCAAACCGATAGTGCCTGTATTGATAAAAGGCGGCAGTTTGCCATTTAGTTTATCATTCAGCAGATAGTTGAGCTGTCTGTCTGCCAACATAGATAGCTTCGTAATGGCAATTTTGAGTTTATCCATCTCAAGCCCTACATAGTCCCCATGGAAGTTTCCACCATGATATATATCCTGTCTATGGTGATCTACCACAGGGTTATCGCTCACGGAGTTGAGTTCATTCAGCAGGACCTCTTCGGTATATACTATCGTATCGTGTATCGGACCCAGTATCTGTGGCACGCAGCGTATAGAGTAGTATTCCTGTACCTTTTCCTGAAAATGTGTCTCATCAGTTTCCTTGTATAGATGCTCCTGCCTGCTGCGCATTAGCTTGCTATCTGCGAGTATACCACGCATCGAGGCTGCTATGGCGTTCTGGCCTTTGTGTTTTTTGACCTCATTGAGCGGGGCGGAGATATGATCGCCGTAGGCTTCAAATATTTCATTGATAGCTGACGAGAGTAGTACAGACAGATCGAGCAACTGCTTAGCACGAAACACATTGATCAGGCCGATGCCTGTCATGCAGGAGGTGCCATTCATCATAGCCAGTCCCTCGCGCATCCTGATGGCAAAAGGCGTCAAACCTTCAGCTCTCATTGCTTCTCCGGCATTGGTGATTTTCCCTTTGTATGTCACTTCACCTTCACCGATGATAGCCAGCGCCATATGTGCGAGCTGCACCAGGTCGCCGCTGGCACCTACACCGCCATGTGTGTATATGACAGGCAGGATATCGTGGTTGATCATCTCTGCGATGAGGATGAGCAGGTCCGGATGCACACCACTGCGGCATTTCGCAAAGGTATTGAGCCTGTCGACCAGCATGGCCCTGGAGTATACCGGTGGCAGGGGCTTTCCCATGCCTGATGCATGACTACGAATGAGGTTGTACTGGAGGGTCAGGCGCTCTGCATAGGGTATCCTGTACTGTGCCATAGGGCCGAAGCCGGTATTGATACCATATATGACCTTATCCACAGAAAAATCCCGCAGGAAGTGAAAATTCTTGTCAGCTTCATCCAGCAGGGAAGCTGAGATCTTTATTTTACCGCCATAGTGAACTATCTTGTAAAAATCTCCCGCACTTAAAAGGTTTTCATTCAACTCGACCATCAAAAAGTAGTTAGTATTGAGTATTGAGTATTGAGACAATGCAATGGCATTATATCCCATCACCAATACGAAATGTTAAAGTTCAAATATATCGAAAACAGCCGTTATTGGAAACTTTACTTACCCCTAGATTCCCTGAAGGGGACTTAAGTACCCCTATTAGGCGTCATTCCGAAGGTTTTTCCAGTAATAAATATAAACATCATAAAACCGAGGAATCCCCTAAGCACAAATGCTTCACTTAATGCTGTGGGGATTCCTCCACTTTGACATATCTATTTTTTAAGATGAAAAGTGTTCGGAATGACGTGCTTTTATGGAGTGGTTATTTCGTTTCCTCCCGGAGAATGACACTGCTCGTAGTAGCGTAATATCGGAAAACGCGCTTCTCGCCATCAGAATGAGTGAATGTAATGATACAGTTATTGGCGTCACTCCAGTCAAATTTGACATTTGAGGCGTCGAGTGTGGATGCTGTGATCTCAAACTGCAGTGAACCCATGGATTCTTTGCCGGATTTCGCCTCCAGCGTCACCGTAAAAGGATCAAGTGACGAAGCCTTTTTGCCATCAACACTGATGGTGGTCTTCCCATCCGGCGAAGTGCTGGATAGTGAGCCGGTGACTGGCTTCCGTCCGCAGGCTGTGAATATTAATGCTACAATGAGTAGAGGAGTTAGTTTCTTCATGAAATGAATTTAATATAAAAATCTATATGGTGTTTTTTTGATATCAAAGTGTTTGGGATAATAGTATTAGTTTGCTAAATTTGTATTTAGTTATTTATTAAAGCAAATTAAATTTCAATTATGCATATTTATTTTCTAAAATATCAATTT
>PLSN01000486.1 GCA_003165135.1 Bacteroidota bacterium | reverse complement strand
AGCTACACGCGCTGGGTGTATATAGCGGATTAAAAGTTGTATTTTCACCAGAGAGGCCCTCTGAAAAACGTATAGTACTGACTGAAAGCGGCCCGAAAAAATCTGTTATTGGTACTATATCGTACATGCCCGCTATATTCGGGTGTACCCTGGCAAGCATAGTAATAAGGGACCTATATGAATTAAGACCTTAACCCGACTTCGTCCTATAAATGAAAAAATTCGTCCCCTTAGTTCTCTGCATCCTCATATGCGGCATCCTGCATTCCCAGCAGGTCACACGCACAAACTATTCTGTGGATGAAAATTCTGTGATAAGAGACTCTTCGGGCCGTCAGATCACTAAGATCGAATTTTATGAAGCTGTGGTCTCCGGCAATTATCAGTTTAAACCCGTCAAGGATAAAACCGGCAATACGG
Organism: Bacteroidota bacterium; assembly: GCA_003165135.1. Taxonomy (GTDB): domain Bacteria; phylum Bacteroidota; class Bacteroidia; order Chitinophagales; family LD1; genus UBA1941. The sequence goes on along the minus strand of PLSN01000486.1, from coordinate 6,712 downwards.
TCGAGTACCTGCTCATCAGATGTGACAAAAAAGACAACAATACAAAAATAAGTGTTTCATCATCATCTCAGTGTGCACCAACGACTGTGCTAAACGTCGGTCAGCTGGCACCTGATTTTTACGGCAAGGATATGAGTGATACTGTGACCTATGACCTCAACTATTATAAAGGGAGAAAAATAGTCGTACTAAATTTCTGGTTTGCATCATGTGCGCCATGTGTGAGAGAGGTCCCTGACCTCAATAGATTATATCAAAGGTATAAAGACAGGGCGGATATTGTATTTGTGGCCCCTACTTTTGAGTTTGCAGAAAATGTAGATTCCTTTCTCAGCGCGCATCCTTTTGATTTTCCCATCCTGCCTGAGGCGTATGAAGCGATCAAAAATTATAAAGCCATTTCATATCCTCTCAATGTCATCATCGATTTTGACGGTCGTATAGCCTATGTATCGGCAGGAGGGCTGCCGGGCATCGAATATCTGCTGGACAAAAAGATCAGGGACCTGCTGAATATCACTAAAGATCTGGGCAAAAACGCATATCCGATAGATGTGCCTGCCACTAATTCCCCATCTCATATCGAGTCAACTACACCGGGTGGCACCATTATAAATTCTCAGCCTGCCGTAAATGACTCCACCCAAAATAATAAACTAAAACTTTTTGATCAGTAGGCAGGGACCTTGTATGGTATCTTTTTGAGCTGCTCAAATAGCGCTTCGCATTTGGCTTTTCCTTCAGGCCTATTCATGGCAAAATACCAGAAGTTCTCGTAATCTCCATGACTCATATATAGCTGCATAGTGCCCTGTGACTTATGTTCAGCTATCTCCCAGTTTACTACGATCTTATAGTTCAGTGCATTTTTATAGCCAAAGGGTGCCGACATGTCAAATCGATAGATCGCAGTATCGCCCTCCACCCTGCTCTCCGTATAGCCGGCCAGCTGATGAAACATAGTCTGTGTAGTATCTGATTTAGCCGAACCGGAGACGCCCAGTATAATGGGCCTTTGTGCAGCAGGCAGGTCCTTTACAGCTCTCAGGGCAAGCAGCGTAGCAGCCTTATGCCCTCCATGTGTTTCAGGAATTGGAATCAGACAGAATACATAATCATATTTAGTGGCGGTCAGTATATCCTTCAGACGCACACTCACGAGAGATACATCCCAGCTCGTATCCAGCGGCTCATGCTCATCGAGGCCATAGTGAGCATCTTTCTGATCGAGAAAGAAAATATTATTCGTCCCGATGATCTTACCGGCGTTCATGAGTTCCTGTTTACGGATGCGGGGCAGATTAGCGCGGCCTACTGCAGGATCGGTCAGGTCAAGCCCATAGTAGTCATTACCGAGGGTTGAATATTTATATCCCGCTTCACCATTGGTGATGACACACTGGTCTACAGTACCTTTGAGGTCATGGGTGATCTTATATACCACTGCCGCCATTGCGGTCTCATCATCAGGGTGAGCTACTACTATGAGAACTTTGGGGCCCTGGGCGATACCATGAGTAATAAATAGCGCAAATAATAATAGGGAAAGATTTATCTTTTTCATATGGTAAAGGTAAAGCGAATTTTCGTACTGTTTCTGTCCCAAATTCCAAATAAAACCTGTAATTTAGAGATGTGAAGAAAGAAAAAGCAACAGCACTAGATTTTGAGATCGATAAACTCACTAATTCTATTGAAAATATCCAAACAGGAGATTGTTTTGCTACAGAAATTACGCTATTGAGCAAAGAAGATCTGATGGGAATATCAAAGAAAAATGGTTGGCGTTTTGATTGGGTATATGAGTTCAAGCAGCCGGAAAGAGATGTATACAAACTCACTATCGTGAGCAGCCCGAGGGTGATTCAGGGCTTGATCAGTGTACAAATAGAGACGGGTTATGTTTATATGCACCTGATAGAAAGTGCCCCGTTTAATATTGGCAAGGATAAAGTCTACCTAGGAGTGCCAGGCAACTTAGTTGCATTTGCTTGTAAACTTTCATTTCAGCGCGGAGGTGAAGGGTACATATCTTTCACCGCAAAAACCAAATTAATACCACATTATATTGAAAGTCTAGGCGCTACTCATATCGGTTCTCAATTGATGGCAATAAACACCGAAGCAGCATTGAAGCTTATTAATAAATACTTTTAAAATCAAGAACATGGGAATAATAAAAGAGCCGCTTGATATTGACTTTGTGGTCGATCCACGTCCCTTATCCCAAAAAGATAAGGAGCTAATTAGCAATTTCATCAAAGCGGATAAAGCAAAAAGACAAAAAAATATAACTGCTCCACGCAAAAAAATGACCAAGCAAAAAAGGATCGTCATATAAATTTCACGCTCTCTACCTGACTATAACAAAACGCAAAGGTTGTGCGCCTTTTACCACCAGGGTATAAACTCCTTCAGCGGCTTCTGGCAGTTCTATTGCCTGGCTATCTGATCTTATAGTTTGTTGAGCTACCACATTGCCCAGCATATCGCTGATGGTGTAATCGCTACCTATGTTGTTGGATGTTTGCAGTGTGAATGAACCTTTGTTGGGATTGGGGTAGAGGTGGATGGTTTGGTTTGAGCTTATGGTAGTGAGGCCAGTAGCGACAGATAACTGCAAGGTCACGATACTATCGCAACCTGTGGCACTGATGAGAGTGTCAACATAAGTGCCAGACTGGTTATAAGTATGTGTCCCCACTGTAACTGATCCACTCTGGTTTATAGTATCTGATATATGCTTTGCAATAACAGGGTTGACAGATAAGTTGAGAATCATTATACTATCACAGCCATAAACATTGGTCAGAATGTTATTATAACTACCCTGTGAAGTCAAGATCTGATTGCCAAAAGTAAATGTATCGCCCTGGCAGATAGTTTGACCGATATTAGATATGCTAGAGTTGCAGTATGCACTGGTATCACTGACAAAGACCCAAGTCGCACCAATGGTGTTATTGTCTGATATACCACCCTCAATAGCTATACTGCCATCAGCGGAGAGGGCTGCAGAACGACCTTGATCACAAAATTGTCCTACAGACCCGGAGCCAACCAGCTTGTTGCCCTGCTGTGTCCACAGAGTGCCAGAACGGGTAAACACCCATACAGCTCCATACAAACCATCAGCAAGTCCGCCGACTATAGCTGTTGTCCCGTCTGCAGAAAGGGCTACCGAGATCCCTTGCTCGGGCCTCCCCACCACACCCGTGCCCACCAATTTAATGCCCTGCTGCGTCCATGTATTGCCGGAACGTGTAAATACCCATGCCGCACCTGTATCATTGTCATCAAATAATCCGCCCACGATGGCCGTATTTCCATCGGCAGAAAGGGCCACTGAGACCCCTTGATTGGCAACACCCACTGCCCCTGTACCTACCAGCTTACTACCCTGCTGGGTCCAACTGCTTCCAGTGCGGGTATATATCCAGGCTGCACCTATAGAGCTATCATCCTGATATGCGCCTACCAGAGCCGTGTTTCCATCGGCGGAGAGAGCTACAGCGCAGCCTTGATAGCTGACTCTCACAGCCCCTGTGCCTACCAATTTGCTGCCCTGCTGTGTCCAGGTATTGCCTGATCGTGTGTATATCCACACTGCACCCATATAGCTGTCATCATACTGTCCACCCACAATGGCAGTATTGCCATCAGCAGAGAGTGCTACAGAAGTGCCTTGCCATGCCTTTCCCACTGCTCCAGTGCCGACGAGCTTATTCCCCTGCTGCGTCCATGCATTGCCTGTCAGCGTATATATCCAGGCTGCACCTGTTAGGCTATCATCCTCTTCGCCCCCCACTATAGCCGTAGTGCCATCGGCAGAAAGGGCTACAGAGCGTCCCTGCTCAGCTGTCCCCGCCGCCCCTGTGCCCACCAATTTACTACCCTGCTGTATCCAACTGTTGCCGTAGCGGTGATATACCCAAGCCGCACCTATAAGATTATTATCACCCAAACCACCGACTATGGCTGTTTTGTCGTCTGCAGAGAGAGCTACTGAGATGCCTTGAGCCGAAGCTCCCACTGCGTCATTACCCACCAGTTTATTACCTTGTTGAGTTTTTGGGAAACCAGTGGGGGTGACAGTAAAATTACCACTACCCGAGGCAGTGCCGCCTGATGTCATCACAGACACACTACCGGTCACCGCCCCCGGCATGACCATGCCTACGAGGGAATCACTACTGCCCGAAACAAGTATAGCAGATACGCCGCCTATGGTAAAGGCCGTAGGGCTGCTGAGATTAGTACCTGTGATGGTGACCAACGTACCCACGGGCCCACTGGCAGGACTGAAGGATGTGATGGTCGGCACCTGTGAGAAGGCTGAGAAATAAATTAAAAAAAGAGCAAAGAGGATATGAATTTTTTTCATGGGCTGTATTGATAAGCTAAAGATAGAAGGAATATTTTATGCTATCATAAAATGTACAAGGTCTTGGAGTAGAAACATAAAATGGCTATTTTTGCATTTAGTAGATTATTAAAGCAAATACATGTCGATTATTGCATACTTTTGGTGCCTTTGGGGCTTGTGTCTTTGTGCGCCGATGAACTTAACGTCCCGTTTCAGTTTATTAGTCACAAATGGAGAGATGTGTTTTATTCTTCCTGTAGCCAGATGTTTCGCTGTGCTCAACATGACAAAGTTTGGGGCCAAGTTCCAAAATCTTTGTCATCCCGGAAGGAACCGGGCGCTTCTAAACATCATAATGGGCGAACGAAACGAGAAAAAAGAGGAAATAGCTGACCAAAAACCAAATTCAGTTATACATCTTACAAATAACCATATTAAATTATTTTATGTTTATTTTGCTAATTATTAATGACCTAAGATTTAGCTGAAAATTTACTCAATATGCGGAAAATAGGATTATTTATATGTATAAATGAAAAAAAATGCGGACTGGGATTTATGGGATTAGTGTGATTATGGGATTATATGATTGCGAGATTATAAGATTGCAGGATTTTGACTCTCGCATGACAGGTGTGCTGGTCGGCGACCAATATCGGCAGCGGAACTTTAACAGCCAGTTTGGGATGATCAGGGTATATGTCTGCGGGGATTGCTTCACGTTTAGCATGTTTATTTTTACATTGGTAAACGTTCGCAATGACGCACTTTTTTGTATGATTGAGATCTAGGTTTGGATTACGCCTACATTGAATGGCTTGGTGATAGGGGCGTTGTTGGCTGCTTCAAGGCCCATAGAGATCACCTTACGTGTCTCCAGCGGGTCAATGATGCCATCTGTCCAGAGGCGTGCCGCGGCATACTTTGGATCAAGGGTACTGAAGTAATGTGCTTTGATCTTGTCGAGGAGTTTCTTCTCTACTTCGGGATCAATGACCTCGCCTTTGGCTTTGAGCTGCTGGACCTGTATCTGGAGCATGACCTTAGCGGCTTGTTCACCGCCCATGACAGCTATCTTGGAGCCGGGCCAGGCATAGATGAGACGCGGATCGTAGGCCTTGCCGCACNNCGCGAGCCGACCATAAAGCCGGTGACATCCTGCAGGAAGACAAGTGGTATCTTCTTCTGGTTACAGTTCATGACAAAGCGGGCAGCCTTGTCAGCACTGTCGGAGTAGATCACCCCACCGAATTGCATCTCGCCCTTCTTGCTCTTGACGACCTTGCGCTGATTGGCTATGATGCCCACCGCCCAGCCGTCGATACGAGCATAGCCGCAGATGATAGACTGGCCGTAGAGTTCTTTGTATTGTTCGATGGTGCNNCACCTCCATCATGTCGTACTGCTTGGAGCTATCATCGGGAATGATGCCGTAGATGTCTGATTCTTTGAGAGCGGGCTTGGCGGGAGCAGCGCGGTCATAGCCGGCTTTGGTCTGGTGGCCGAGTTTGTCGACGAGCTGGCGTATCTTTTCGAGGCACTCTTCGTCGTTCTTCATCTTGTAGTCGGTCACACCGCTGATCTCGCTGTGAGTAGTGGCACCGCCGAGTATCTCGTTCTCGATGTCCTCGCCGATAGCAGACTTGACGAGGAATGAACCCGCGAGGAACACAGAACCTGTGCCCTCGACTATCAGCGCCTCGTCACTCATGATAGGAAGGTAAGCGCCACCGGCCACACAGCTACCCATGATAGCCGCTATCTGCGGAATGCCTGAGGCCGACATGACGGCGTTATTGCGGAAGATGCGGCCGAAGTTCTCCTTGTCAGGAAATATCTCATCCTGCATCGGGAGGAAAGCACCGGCGCTGTCCACGAGGTATATGATGGGGATACGGTTCTCCATAGCGATCTCCTGTGCACGGAGGTTCTTTTTTCCAGTCATCGGGAACCATGCACCGGCCTTGACTGTGGCGTCGTTTGCCACGATCATACATAGACGTCCTTTGACATAGCCCATCACGGTCACCACACCGGCGCTCGGGCAGCCGCCCTGCTCGGGGTACATATCATATGCAGCATAGAGGCCGATCTCTATCTGGGGTGCGCCTTTGTCTGTCAGTAGTTCTATGCGCTCACGGGCAGTGAGTTTACCTTTTTCTTTATGCTTTTCGATAGACTTCTTGCCACCACCGGCTTTGATCTGCTCCCCGATCTTCCTGAGGTCAGAGATCATCAGCTTCATGTTGTCTTCATTGCGGTTAAACTCGAGATTCAGCTTTTCGCTCATGTATTGTTGTTTTTTGGCGACGCTAATATAGGAGAATAGTGAATAATGAATAACGA
>PLSN01000113.1 GCA_003165135.1 Bacteroidota bacterium | reverse complement strand
GGACCAAGTGTGCTATGTTCTTTATAGTGTTCCCACTGGCAGGGAACTTCATAAAAGAACGCGAAGATGGCAGTCTGCTTAGACTGCGCCTGATCGCCGGCTCGCAGTTTCACTTCATAGCAGGTAAATATTTTTTCTATCTCATCATATGCCTGCTTCAATTCGTGTTGATGATGGCGGTTGGGCTGTATTTGTTACCACTTTTAGGTTTGTCAAAGCTGGTCATTGGCGATAAAATTTTATTCATAGCCACTGCTGCATTATCTATCGCCATTGCAGCAACTGCTTTTGGGCTGCTCGTGGCTACGGCTTTCAGAACGCATCATCAGGCATTGTCTTTCGGATCGGTATCTGTGGTTATTCTTGCTGCTATGGGCGGAGTGTGGGTGCCGGTTTATATTCTCCCCCATGCTATGCAGGTCATCAGTAGCCTCTCACCTTTATCATGGGGATTGGAACTTTGCAACGATATATTCCTCCGCAATACTTCATTTAGCGGACTAATACCTGATATATCTAAGCTGCTGGTTTTTGCTTTGTGCTGCATCAGTCTGTCATACTACTTTCACAATAGGAGAATGCAGAGGTAATATGGCAACTCTGGCAGAAAAGCAGGCAGAATACATCAAAAGCCTTTCCACGATATGTGATCAGGCAGAAGCAAGGGCTATCACCCTATGGATATTGGAGGATGTACTTAATGTCAAAGGGCCGAAGCTTTCTCTGGAGCGGTTTATGATACTCACTACACATCAGGAAGAAGTTTTGGATGGTTATCTGAAACGCCTTTTGAAATATGAACCGGTGCAATATATACTTGGATATGCAGAATTTTATGGGCTGAAATTCAAAGTATCTCCTGCTGTATTGATACCACGCCCAGAGACGGAAGAGTTAGTTGAATTGGTCATTTCCGAAATCAAAAATTCGAAATCAAAAATTCTTGATATCGGTACCGGCAGTGGCTGTATCCCGATCGCATTGAAGAAAAACATCTCACAGGCTGATGTCGCCAGCATAGATATCAGCGAAGGTGCACTGCAAATAGCCAAGGAAAATGCAGAGTCAAATGGTGTAGATGTTACTTTCATTCAGATGAATATTCTGAAAGAAACTCCAACGAAGAAATATGATGTCATCATAAGCAATCCTCCCTATATCGGCTATGATGAGAAAGAGAAGATGAACAATAATGTCCTCATTTATGAGCCTCATCTGGCTTTATTCAGCGATGATCCGCTATTGTTTTATAAACGTATTGCAGAAATAGCCCCACTGATATTAAATCCCCATGGAAAGATATACCTCGAAGTAAGCGAATACAGGGCAAAAGATGTGAGTAAAATATTTGCAGATATAGGCATGAAGGCTCAGATCATAAAAGATATGAGTGGCAAAGAAAGAATTGTCACAGTGAACAATTGAGAGGCTATTTTTTCTTTTTCTTTTTATCCTGCTTCTTGGCTATAGCCACATAGGGGTTGGTGAGCTTATAGCAATTGCTGCCTGACTTATCTATCTTATATCTGAAGCTCAGGCCAAAATCTTTACTTTTCTTATTAGTTTCTTTGATGGTCACTATAGCTGTATCACCTTCGAACGGTTCTGCAAATTCAAAAGTCGGCTCTATGGCCCAATTGCCCGACTTATTGATATAGCCATACGTTGAGTCATTCGCTGTGACCGCCGCAAGTCCTGATCTGAAAGCAGAGATGTTTTTGAAACTTTGTTGAAATATTTTCTGACCACTTCTGTCTATGAATATCCATGCCGAATCTTTCTTAACGGCTGCAGCCCCATCACTGAATGGAGTGGCATCCTGATAGGTGAATGGGATAATAGTTTGTCCTGTCTCATCTATGAATCCATAGCCTTTCGCATTGTGTGCTGCAAAAAGTCCCTCAGTAGCAGGCTGTATGTCAAGATATATCGGGTTTACAATGAACTCACCTCTGCGATTTATGATGCCATACTCACATGGATCTCCATCACAGTAGCTGGTAGCGACGATCGCTTTGCCTTTGTCAAAATCACCTACGCTGGTGAATGTATTCTCGATCATGACCCGACCCGATTTGTCGATGTATGAATAATAACAGCTATCACCACAGGGTTTGAGTGCCACCGCTGCCAGTCCGTTACTAAATTCGCTTGCATCATAATATTGTGGTTCTATAGACAGCACCTGTGTAGAGGTGTTGACATAGCCGAACTTATCATTCGATTTATATGGTGCCAGCGGGATCTTTGCGAGGTATTGCTCCTGCTGTATACGCTCCTTCAGTGGATTGTTAGGATATATCTTTTCAAAAAAAGTGTAATCAGAGTCCGATGCATTGATTGTATACAGGTCAAGAAGCCTGTTCCAGGCATCCATGATATGTTTATTAGATGGATGGTTTTTTATGAACGAATTGTAATCTGCTGTAGTATGGCTGCGGGTGCTCTGGCTATAGATACTATCCTGCACTGCAGCCAGAAAAGGACTACCGGGATAATTTTTTTCAAATTCAGCGTAATCGTCCAACTTGTTTTTCTTGAG
>PLSN01000339.1 GCA_003165135.1 Bacteroidota bacterium | reverse complement strand
CATCGATGGTGGTAGCGGGCTGACCTGATCTTTATTGACGATGAATAGCTGCCCGGTAAATGTATATGACATCGGGATATAGACTGCGACCTTATCCTGAATATGAAACTCGCTCAGGTCGTCATCAGTGATAAATCCGAAACGGTGAATGCCTGTTCCTTTGCCCATCTCCACTATCACCGGCTTATTGAATTTCTTTTTATTGCTGATAAAGGCGGAAATGAAATCTTTAAATGAAGAATAGATATCCTTGACCAGTGGCGTATGCTCCAGCAGGTTCTCGATCACATTTAGCAACGGCTGTACGATCACTGTAGACCCTATGAAACCGAGCAGCGTGATAAATGCAGCAAAGACGATTATCCCTAGTCCCGGAAAACTGAAATGAAATATATGCTCAAAAATAGGCTTGGTCTGATTGTTCAAAATCTCGAATATCTCATAGATCACATAAGCCGTAAAAGAAGCCGGCGCTATGAGCAGCAGTCCCTGAAAAAAATATCTGGCCAGGCGGGCTCCTATGGATTTTCTTTTTTCGGAGAATTTTGACATATTGAATTTTATAAGCGCCAAATTACTCTTATTTCATGTCCTGCAAAAACCGAATGTAAAGTATTCAATCAATGGAGCTATAGATCGGCCTCGACGAGATATAGTTTATCGCATAGGCCATCGCGTGTAGCAGGATTTAAAAACCCTATGGTAAGTTTAGCGACCTGATAATGGTAGCGCTGCTCAATGATCCTGTATTTGACATGATAGTCATTCAGCTGGTCGATACCCACCGGCGAGGTAAGGACGATCAGGTGTTTTTTCTGCTTCAGCAGTTCCCCAAACTGATCTGCATTCCATATAAAAAGAGGAGTCTGCTGCGCATAAAAAACATCTGCAAATCCGTATTCACAGAAGTATGCTACGTAGTTATTGTCAGATGAGCGGTGCTGCCTCGCATACCTGCCGAAGTCATCTCCCGGTTGATACTTCAATATAGCAGGGAAATAAAACGCTCCCATCAATAGGCCAAACACGATCATGACACCTGCAGACAATACAAATAGAGTGCGATAAACAACGTCAAAGAAAATATGTGTCTCGGGCGATAAGCCCTTGTTGTCATTCAAAATATTTTTCGTTTTATATGTCAGGTACAACACCGCATTGCGCAGGTTTTTCACTGGGCCATTGACATATGCCACTATAGTTATCACTGAAGCATACAAAAGTATCAGGCATAAAAGCGATAACAGATCAGCGCCTTTCAGGCAATATTGCAGAAGGCATGAAACCACGATGATAGCAAGTAAAGTAAGTAGCTGTATGGCAGATAAAATTTTCTTTATCATGCCCTGACCTTCCAGCCTGATGAAATAATCAGCAGCGATCACCGCACCGAGAGGATATACGACAAAGATATAATGCGGTAGCTGATACCGCGACAGCATCAGCGCGATCAGCACCAGTGTGAACCCGCTGATAGAAATAATTTCTCTGACGACATATTTTCTTCTGAAAAGAGAAACTGCGATATCAAACCATCCTACAAAAAGGAAAAGCGACCAGGGCAGAAAAGCCCAAATAGTGGTATGGATCAGAAAGAGTGTATCCGGGTTATTGTTCCACTCGCTGGTACCGGTGATACGCCCAAAGCTCTGCGTCCAGAAATAAAATTTCAAGCCCTTCAGGCCCCACTGCTCGTATAGGCCGATGCACATAGGCAGAAGCATCAGCGCGATAATCACAATAACAAAAGCAATGCGTATGTCAAGCAGCCTGTTCCATTTCTTTGACAAAATAATATGCGGCAATAAAGCAGCGGATACGGCTATCAAACCTATCGGCCCCTTGGCAAGCATCGCGAGTCCTACCCCAATGCTACCCAGAAGGAGATTTTTGGTTTCAGTGGTTTCAAGGAACTCTGCCCACTGCCAGATGGCAAAGATGACTGCACCCATGAGCATGGTATCGGTCCGTACATCATTGGTAATGAGAAACAGCGCCTCTGTGGTAGCCAGCATCAGGGCTGCTATGAGAGCAGTCTGCTCGGGGTAATACATTTTAGCGAAGCGATAAGTGGAATAGATAGCCAGTATGGCAAAAAGCAAAGAGGGTAGTTTGTAGCTGACATTCCCCGCGCCAAAAAGATAAAAGCTTAGCGAGTTCAGCCAAAAAAGCAGTGGTGGCTTATCCAGATAATCAGCGCCATAAAGGTGTACCTTCAAAAAGCTTTTGGCCGTAAACATCTCCCAGCTCATCTCCGCATACTGCGAGGCATCTATGGCCATCACATCCACAAATAGGTTGACGATATAAACTATCAGTACAGGAAGGAAAAGCAGGTAGTAATATTTCTTTTTCACCGGATGCTAAAGTATTGTTTTTGTAATTAAACCCGTAAAGGGTTTCAAACCCTTTACGGGTTCTCCTCAGTAATAGTATTGGCATTGTTAAGTTGTTTTATTAGGTTTGATACGATGCTGAAAGAATTACGTTTACACTATTCCCTTTTAATTATTGCGTTATTGACGGGTATTTTCTGCCCAGAAAATACATCTGCGCAGAAGGATTCCAAACTTAAAACTGATGGACTGTTCAGGTCGGGAAAGTGGGGCATTGAGTTCAACTACATGACAGGACAATTTCTTAAACATGGGATAGCATATAACCCTCCGCAATTATCACAAGGTTTTGAGCTAAACTATTTTATGAAAACCCTGGGTGAAAAACCCTGGCACAAAGGGATGAACTTTCCCGAGATCGGCGCTACACTTACGTTTTACTATTTCGCTGACAATAAGGTATTCGGAGATGCCATTTCTATCATGGGCTTTGGCAAGTTCTTTATGGTGCGCTCCAGGATCGCAGATTTCTATATGCGTATAGGTGGCGGCTATGGATACCTGACGAGGAGGTATAACTCTGTGACGAATCCTGTAAACGAACTCATCAGCACTCCTATCAATCTGGCGGTACAGCTACGGATGGGACTGGACTGGAAGATCAGCCAATACTTCCAGCTTAACACTGCTATCAGTTTTAATCATTTCTCGAACTCTGCCATGCAGCTGCCAAATTATGGGCTGAATATTCCGAGTGGCACTATAGGGTTGAGATATTTTCCGCGGCCAAAAGAGTTAGGCTACAACTGCGAGCGGCCTACAAATTTTAAGAAGAATGAGATCATGTGGAAATACTCCATCGGTATAGAGCAGCTTCATAGTTTCGTTTATAATATCATACCTCCTACACGAAAATATCCCGTCCCGGGAGGCATGCTGGCATATGCGAGGTATATCAATCCGGGCATAAAATTCTATGGGGGCTTGTCGTTTGAATACTTCCCTGCTATACACGACTACCTGATCACAAATGATATTCACACACAGTACGGCCCTACATTTAGCGCTGCTGCGCCTAGTGCGCTGGTCGGGAATGAATTTATACTAGGTAGGCTAAGCATGTTTTACTCTGTCGGTGTCTATCTCTGGGAAAATACCGCAGCAATCACACCGGTCTATTTTAAGTTGGGTATGAACTTATACCTCGCAGAGATCAAAAAGCGCAAAGGCACTACATTTTTCTTTGGCAATAGCGTAAAAGCACACCTCAATGTCGCCCAGTACAATGAGTTTAGCGTAGGCGGTACTTTCTGATAAGAATCGATCTCATTTTATTTCTCCCCCTCCTTGGGAGAGGGTCGGGGAGGTTGTATTAAAGCAGTTTCTTGTATTCTTTCAGCTTATGCTTTTTTACTATCTCTTTTATATCTTCTTCCTTAAACTTATTACGGGCGCCCAGATCATACATCTCTGTGAATGGATCTTTATCGATGATAAGCTTGTATAGTTCATCAGGTGATGGTGAGCTGGCCATTTTAGAATATTCTTCGTAGGTGATCTTTATAAAACAGCTATTCGGCCCTATGCCTCTATTATCCAGCCAGAAGCCATGGGGCAATTCGGTAGGCAAGGCCAGTTTGCCGGCTGTGAATACATCCTGAGGTGCCGGATAGGACACGATCTTAGATTTATCATCAGAAAGCGTGACCGGGACATACTTAGAATAGTCAGCTTTGGTTTTGTAAACAATAGCCTGTGGGCTCGGCCTGCCGACAGATCTGGCCGGTTGTATTCTGCCATT
>PLSN01000290.1 GCA_003165135.1 Bacteroidota bacterium | reverse complement strand
TTCTATGCAAAACTCTGCGGTGCGAGGACCTATCGGCTTCCTGCATTAAATGATCTCTATTGGAATCCGGGAGGCAATCCATCATTGCAACCGGAACATGCATGGAACAGCAGTCTCAGCCTCGATTACGGCTATAAAAGTTTTGTGAAATTTCAGGTGAATGGCTTTTATAATTACGTCACGGATTGGATATTGTGGACTCCCACACAGAGCGGTATCTGGACTGCTCAAAATGTAAAAAGGGTCGTGTCACGGGGAGTAAATGTCAGTCTCAAGGCACAAAACAAGGTATCCCTATCTGACAGAGGGTTTGTAGTAGCTTTTCATGCCGGCTACTCTTATACCAATACTATTTCTCTGGATGCAGCCTCAGCTGATGACGACTCTAAGGATAAGCAACTGATCTATGTACCACTGCACAATTTCTCTGCCAGCCTACAATTACAGTACAGGAGATTTTATATCCGCACTATACATAGTTTCACAGGCATAAGGTACACTGCCACGGATGATTCGCAGTTCCTACCCGGATATGACCTGACCCATCTTGAGGCTGGCAAGGATTTTTACTTCCACAATCAGCAGATCGGTTTGTCTTTCAGGGTCAATAACATCACTAACTGTCAATATCAGGTGATCGCGCAACGGCCAATGCCGGGCAGGAGCTATGAGATGACAGTCAGATTAAATTTAGCAAAATGAAACAGGCATATTCATTCATCACTATCACTATAATCACATTCTTGTGTTCGTGCCATAAAGAGACGCCAAATTCAATTGGCTCGGGTAGTATCATTGTGATCAATGAAGGAGGCTTTGGACATGGCAATGCAGATCTGTCGGTTTATAATCCAAGCACCAAAACAGTTTTTAACAATGTTTTCTCACAAGAGAATGGATTTGCGATGGGAGATGTAGCACAAAGCCTTTACCTAATTGGAGATACTGCTTTTATAGTGATGAATAATTCGCAAAAGGTAGTGATCGCGAAAGCCAGTCAAAATTTTAAATATATCTCAAGTATCAGTTTGCCCAATTCATCACCGCGCTACTTCTTGCCTGTGGATAGTCGCAGGGCTTATGTCACAGAGTTATATTCAAATAAAATATGGGTGGTAGACTACAGGGCAGATACACTGATCAAAAGCATACCAGTGACAGGCTGGACAGAACAGATGGTGTCATGGAGTGGTAAAATATATGTGGAAGAAGCAACCACACCCTCCGCGACATATGGCACAGGAAGTAGCTCTCCACCAGTTCACGCAGTATTGATGATAGATCCTGCCTCAGATCAGATAGTCAATTCTGTCTCTTTGCAGTCTGACCCCGGGAGCATAGCACTCACAGGTCAGAATAAACTATTTGTCCTGTCTCCCCAGCAGACCAGTCCGCTACTCGTCAGTGCCAGCCTGTATGAGATAGATATGGCCTCATTCTCCATACAGCATCAATTCAATTACAGCCCTACTCGCTATCCAAATTATATCCGGTACTCATCCGTCAGCAATCAGCTGATGTACGCTGACAGTGGCGGGATATTTGTCATGCAGCCTACTGATACGATCATTCCACCAAACCCTTTCATAGTATCACAAGGCTGGAATATATATGGCCTCAATCCTGATCCAGTGACTGGCGACATATACATCAGTGATGCAGTGGATTATCAGCAGGCATCGCATATCTGGCGGTATTCGCAGACAGGGGTCAATCTTGATCATTTTAATGCCGGTATTATCTCAAATGGATTTGTATTTGAATGAAAAGAAATAGAATCCATATTAGTTTATTAATAATAGCTCTTTCATTCTGCATCATAAATGGTGCATGTACGAATAAACATGCCTTTCAAAGCAATAAAAATGCTGCCATAATTGACTCTCTTATCCCTAAATATTCCCGTTCGTTCAGGATTGATTATTATGAAAAATATAAAGTGGTTTCGGTGTTTTCGGGAAAAGATAATAAGACAGTGACTTCCTATTTACTTTGTTCTAAAGACAATGTGCCTATGGGTCTTGTCGATGCAGTCCATATCAATTACCCGGCGTCACGAGTGGCATGTATGTNNAGCCCTGATATGCGATTCCATCATAAGAGAATTGATAAGCAAAGGTATCATTAAGGATGCAGGCAAAGATTATCAACCCGATTATGAGGTAATAGCACAAGTTAAGCCAGATATGCTTTTGTCAGATGGGGAAAACACTGCATCATCCCAGATGTTCGCTAAGATGAAAGCATTAGGTGTGAATGTGGTTTGCTCACGTGACTACTTCGAGCAGGAGCCATTGGCACGTGCAGAATGGATCAAATTTTTTGCTGCATTTATCGGGAAAGAAAAACTAGCTGATAGTATTTTTAATGTTGTTCAGTTAGATTATCAACGGCAATTAAATCAAACGGCAAAGATAAATGATCGTCCAACAGTATTCTGCAATCTACCTTATAGCGGCGTTTGGTATATGCCTTGCGGCGAAAACTATGTGGCAAAATTAATAAACGATGCTGGTGGGGACTTTCTTTGGAATAAGGATAAACCAATGAATGGTCTAAATCTGACACTCAATTTTGAACAGGTTTACCAAAGGGCAGTGAACGCAGACTTTTGGATCAATACGAGTACTTTTACCAATCTGAAAGAGATTGGAAACGTAGATGCAAAGTTTAAATTATTCAAGGCTTTTAAAACTGGCAATGTCTATAATGGCGTCAACCGCCTTTCTCCTGGCGGAGGTATGGACATATGGGAAACAGGTAGCTATACCCCCAATATAGTTCTTCGCGATCTTATCCTGATATTTCATCCTACAGATTCTATACAGGGTAATTTGTACTATTACAAACAATTAAAATGATTGATAGCAATAGAAATATACTGTTATGGTCGCTCTTGGGACTGGTTATCATCATTGTATTCCTGTTGCAGTTAGTCGTCGGGTCATATCCTTTATCTTTGTCAGACCTCATCCATGCAGTCCCAGAAAGTGCTTCTGGTAATATTCTTTTACAATCCCGCCTGCCTGCTGCCATAGCAGCTACCGTCGGCGGTGCAGCATTATCACTCGGAGGATTGCAGATGCAAACGTATTTTAAAAACCCCGTCGCTGGGCCATTTGTACTTGGCATTTCGTCAGGTGCATCACTAGGTGTGGCTATTCTAATGATGTTGTCAGGTATTCTTGGCCATGAGCAGACGAATGAATGGGGGCTGGTCGCAGCGTCTTCTCTCGGTGCATTTGGTATCTTCTTTCTGGTCATGATCATATCATATAGATTGAACAGTGCTGTTTCAATGCTGATTATCGGACTGATGATCGCGTCATTCGTTAATGCTATAGTAGAGAGTATACAGACACTGGCTACTGCAGATAGCATAAAGAGTTACCTCTTCTGGACCATGGGCAGTTTCAGAAACATATCACTATCACAAACTCCGACGCTACTAGTGATAATAATTATCGCTATCGTCATCAGTGTTTATCTTATCAAGCCCCTTAATTTGTTATTAATAGGAGAGGAGTATGCGCGGCTTACAGGGCTCAACATAAGACGTAGCAGAGCCCTGATCATCATCAGTACATGCCTGCTGACAGCTGGTGTCACTGCGTTCTGCGGGCCGATAGGTTTTGTGGGTTTGGCTGTACCACACATGGCCAGAGGCATATTCAAAACTTCTGATCATCGTATTCTCACTCCCGCTGTGATATTGATCGGAGCCATAGTGAGCGGTGCCTGCAATCTGCTCACCGGAATCTCAATTCATGGATTGGTATTGCCTATCAATACTATTACATCACTACTAGGCGCACCATTTGTGATATGGATCGTATTCAGAAGCCGGGCGCTGAGGTGAATTACCTGCTGGCAGATATCTGGGCAGCAGGTACAGCTTTAGCCTGCACATCTTGTTTCTTTTCATCTACCGGCATGCTAGGCTTAGTCCCATAGCTGATCTTATCTATATTGGTTTTAAACGGTGATATCTTTGCCATATAGTCTCCTTTGTATTTCTTAGGCAGCGGCTCGCTGAATTGCAGTTTTTGTTTGAACGGATCTACCTGCTGGCCATCCTTCCAAAAGCGATAACAGACATGAGGGCCAGTAGCAAGCCCAGTCATGCCCACATATCCTATTACTTCACCCTGCTTGACTTTCCTGCCGGCGTGCATACCTGCTGCTATTTTGCTCATATGCAGGTACTGCGTTTTATATTCTCCATTGTGGCGTATCTTGACATAGTTACCATTGTAAACACCAAATTGTGCCTCCTCGACTATGCCATCCCCAGTAGCTAGGATAGGAGTACCCGGAGCTGCAGCATAGTCCGTACCGAGATGTGCGCGCCATTCTTTGACTACCGGATGGAAACGGCTGAGTGAGTATTTTGAGGTGATCCGGAAAAATTTCAAAGGTGCTTTCAGAAATTGCTTCCTCATGCTATTGCCATTCTCATCAAAGTACTCACCGCCGTGGGACTTTTCCTTTTCATAATAAAATGCATAATAATCTTTTCCGCCGCTTGTGAATTCCACAGCATCGATCTGACCAACAGCCAAGGTTTCACCTTTTACAAAATCCTGATCATAAATAATTTTGAACTTATCGCCCTTTTGTATTTTATAGAAGTCAATGGTACATGAAAATATGTCAGCAATTCTCACTGCCAGATCAGAAGGTATATCCATATTGTCAAAAGTTTCATAAAGAGAGCCCTCCACGACACCAGCTACCTCCTGATGCTTGTGCTCGACCTCATTTTGTCCGCGGCAGATGTAGAGTGAATCATCAAGATTAAATATGACATAATTGAGCTTATTTTCTTCATAGACGATCTTTTTTGCTACAAACCCCGTGTCTGAATTTGTCCCGATCACTGCGTATTTATTCCCAGCGCGTATCTTCTTGCAATTAAAAATATCCTTTGACTCTTTGATCAAATAGCTTATTGTTTGATAAGCGACATTATGCTTTAGGAATATGTCTGAGAATGCCTCATTCTTTTCTACTGTCTGGTCTATCACCACAAACTCACTAAGTTTCAGTCCGTATTTAATTACCGGAACTTTT
>PLSN01000158.1 GCA_003165135.1 Bacteroidota bacterium | reverse complement strand
TTTTTGCTGATATGCATCGCGGCCTAAGATATGATTATTTGAGCTTTCTTTATCTAGGCCCCATTCATTGTTCTACTATGAAATCCACCGGTTTGCTTACTGCTACCGGCTCCCGGCCGTGATAAAAAACAGCATCTGCCCGCAATTTTGTGATAGCAGGTTGATTTGAATGAGAATCTTGTTTTTCAGTTTCCTTATTAATATTTAGTTTCAGAACCGGGATATTAACTGAAAAAACATTTACTAATGCCCATGACTCGCTTGTTAAAGCAGACTTGAATGCAACTTGTCCATTGCCAAGCCTATTTAAACTGTCTTTGCTTATCAATGGGCGGGCTGTTCCGTCAGTAGCCACTGTGAAAAGCCTTATGTAAACTTTTGTCAAATTGTCCTCAAGAAAAGAATTCAGATGCGGCTGATTTCCGCTTATCGATATAGATAGCTTTATACCGGTATGAGTAAGAGTGTCTATCCTTAGTTGCGCGTCTTGGGGTATCAAGTCATTTATAGGAATGTCTTGAGTCCTGGGAGCCTCATTTGCCTGAGAGTTCGGATTTGCCTTGGGAAATTCGTACCCAGGCTTATAGTGTGTGGCCCGTCCCATAGATGGTAGGTCAATGCGGTAAAACGGCGCTTTAGCTTTGATGACATAAGCCTCCAGAATCACCGATTCTGCTATACTATAGCTGATATAACCGTAACCTTTGTCGGCCCATGATTCACCATAGGAATTCATAAATTTCAAACGTTTTTTTACATTGTCATATCCTACGATGACCACTGCATGGCTGCCGTTTATATTTTTTGACACCTTGTC
This sequence comes from Bacteroidota bacterium, assembly GCA_003165135.1. Lineage (GTDB taxonomy): Bacteria > Bacteroidota > Bacteroidia > Chitinophagales > LD1 > UBA1941. The sequence continues at coordinate 4,561 of PLSN01000158.1, read as the reverse complement.
CCAAAGGGAAAATGAGGCCCCTCTGTATGCCGGCGTAAAATAATCTTCATCATCCGTCAGGGCTACCACGACCGGGTCGCCACATTTCAAAGCGCTTTTGATCTCATCCATCGACACTCCATTGTCATAGTTCAGCCGGTAATATGTGTATACCTGCATACCTTTTTCAATCGCTTCCTTTTGCTGTGCCTCGGTGGGCCTGGAGACCTCAGCCACTGAGTCCAGCATATCCCAGGTGCAGGAACCATGATCTCTCAGAAAGTCTAATGCCTTTTTTAAATTAATACCCTGCTGGGGTGAGATCCAAAGTGAATTGAAAAGGAAATAAGGGGAAATCAAGTTTGAGCTATCGAGTTTGCCTCCTTTATAAAAATCCACATGGCTATTCATCTTATGATAATAACTGCGACAGGCATAGCCGAGGGCCCATCCTACACAGTCATTATACCCTTGCTGCTGCTGCACGGGAGGCATAAGCGGTGAGAGATCCACAGATGACTTGTCCTCGCAGTCACATGGTAGTATAGGCTGGACCATAGCGATATCCTCTGCTTTTGACAGCAGGATATCCTCCGCTTTCTTTTCCATATTGCTCACTATCTGAGCGTGAAGGGAATAGCAAATGAAATAAAGAGCAATAACAGAAATGACTTTTCTCATAGCTGGTTTTTTTATTGCTAATACTATATCTTATTCCATCTTTTCAAATCAGTACTTCACTGCAAAATCTATCGGTTTTCCAGCAGCTACCGGCTCCTGCCCCATATAGAGTATAGGCACTCCTCTCAAAGGAGTGATTACAGGCTTGTTTCCTTTGGCTGCAGGCCGCCCACTCTTATTTGATATCTTGAGTTTATTATAGGGAATATTGACATATAGCAGGCCGGCTTTGGTCCTTATCACTTGAAAAGCTGTTTGCCCGTTTCCTAGACTATTAACTGTATCTCTACTCATCATAGGTTGAGCTTTTCCGTTAGAGTCAAGTATAAAAATGCTGACATATACACTCAGCGATGGTCCGGTTTTAGATATAGCCAAAACCTGGTCGAGTACACTGCTGTCTATTGGTATGGATAGCCGGATCGATGTCTGGCCCTGGCTGTCTATCACGAGCCTCATATCCTGTGAGACCAGCGAGTCCAGTGGTATCGTTATGGATTTTTGTGTGGGTTTAAGTATCGTCTCGCTCACTTTCATCCCGTTCCTGACTATTATGGGCAGTTTGCTCAGGTTATAAAGCGGTGCATTGGGCTTGAGAACATATGCCTCCTGAATCACCGAATCAAATATATTATAGCAGATCTCTCCAAAACCATGTTTGCCCCAGCCGACGCCCCATGAGTTCATGAATTTAAAGCTCTCTTTGGTATCATCGTAACCTACTATTACGACAGCATGGCTGCCTTGTATATTCGAAACCGTATCCCACAGATAAGATAGGGAATCATTATTAGCCTTATTGAAGTAGTCAATATCTTCTTTGACTGCTACTATCACAGGGTTACCACATTTCAGTGCATTCCTTACATCATCCTTTGTGATGCCAGTATTATAGCCCAGGCGGAAGTATGTATATATGTTCAAGGCAGAAGCAAGGGCTGCTTTGCGCTGGGCCTCTGTGGGACGCGTATAGAGCGTAAGCGAATCTGCTACATCCCATGTGCAGGACCCGCTATCCTTCAAAAACTGTATTGCCTTGAGCAGATTGATACCTATAGTGGGGTCGGTCCTCAGGCAGTTGTATATAAAATAGGGAGAGACGAGGTTTGCGCTATCCAGCTGCTCGCCATTTTTATAATCTGCATGGTTATTCTGCTTGTGGTAATAACTACGGCAGGCATATGCCAGAGCCCATCCCACGCAGTCATTATAGGTGCCCTGCTGCTGTGGCGGTGGCATTGAGTCAGATAGGTCCACCGATGAAACATCCCTGCAGGCACAGGGCATCAGGATTGGCACTTTGGCAATGTCAGCTGAGTCGGATAGCAATACATTGGGTACAGGAGGCTTGGATGAAAATAAAGAGCACGATGTCTCCATCATAGACAGGAAACAAGCGCAAGCAGTAATGATAAGGGTTGCTTTCTTCATGACTCTATTTTTTTGACTCCATGAAATACATATCGATCTCGCCTTTATTTTTGGCAAATATTTTTCCCCTGTGGGTGAAATTGTATTTATCTTTCAGAAGGAGGTAAGTATTGCCCGAGATATTGATCCTGCCTACTTCACCGCTTTGTTCCATTCGGGCTGCTGTGTTGACGGTATCGCCCCAGATGTCATAGGCGAATTTTGATGAACCCACTATACCTGCTACCAATGCGCCGGAGTTGATGCCTATCCGGATCTCAAAAAATATCTTATTTTCCTTTTGCCGTTCTCTTTTATGATCCTCCATAAAGTTCAATATCTCAAAAGCTGCGTTTGCCATATTCTCTGCATGGTCAGGATCTGCCACAGGTATACCTGCTGCACACATATAAGCATCGCCTATGGTCTTTATTTTCTCGACATTATGCTGCCTGATGATCTCATCGAAGCCCCTGAAAAGAAAATCGATCTCACTGACCAGTTCATCCGGCGATAACCGCTGGCTGATAAACGTGAAATTTCTGATGTCAATGAACATGACCGTCGCCGCTTCGAAATGTCTTGCTCTCGATGTACCGGTCTGTTTGAGTTCTTCAGCTACTTCTTCGGGTAGGATATTAAGCAGTAGATTGTCAGAGCGCATTTTTTCTTTATGCAGATTGTCAAAAGCTTCTTTGAGCTCCACACTCTTGAGCTGGTTTATCTCTGCTTCTTTTTCTTTCTTCTCTATGTCGTACTTGAGCTTCAGCTCACCGAGCTGCTTGAGGTTGTTAATATTGAGCAATTCATCTTTCAGCTCTATGTAACTGCGGAATACCTCCAAAGCATTTTTATGATCACCCAGACTGGAGTAATATTCTGAGAGCACCAGTTTCGCATCTTTTAATATTACCCTCTGAGAGTTTTTCTCAGCCAATTCTATGACCTCATCAATAAATGGTTTGGCCTCATCAGCCTTGCCCATTTTTATTTTGGTCTCAGCTATGTTTACCAACGAACTCTCAATACCAGAACTATTTCCAGTCTCTCTGGACAGTTTGAGGCAGGCAAAATGTTTTTCGAGTGCCCGGTCATATTCGCCCAATTTATAGAATAGGCAGCCTGAATTAGTCAAGGCTTTGAGGGCATTTACTTTATCTCCCAATGAGATAAATAACTCATCCAAGCCGCCCAAATATTCGTTGGCCTTTTGAAATTTGGCATGTTTAGTATAGAGGTTACCAAGATTCAGGTGATTATAGCTTATTAGTTTTTTATCGTTTATTTCTATAGCTATAGTCAGTGAACGCTCATACATATTTGCCTCTTCCTGATGATTATTAAGCCGCTCATATATACTCCCTATATTGAACAAAATTGATGCAATATTCCGCTTATTATCTAGCTCCTCCATGATACGAAGCGCCCGAAAAGAGTTGTCTAATGCCTCTGCAAAGTCTCCGATTTCAGTAAGATACATACATAGGCTATTAAGGGAGGCTGATATCTTTATTTTATCACCCAGTGCTTCGCGAAGCCCGATGGCTAGTTTGATCTGCTTTATGGCTTGAATGACTTCGCCATGCTCAAATAGTACCTGAGCATAAAGATGCAGTGCTTCGGTTTCTGTGACGGCATCCTTTTCTTCCCTAGCCAGTGTTATAGCTACTCCGCATGCCTCAGAAGCCGCCTCAAAATTTGTTGAGATGTTGGCACGTACTATAGAAAGATACTCCTGTATGGTCGCAGAATAAACCAAACAAATATTTTTTATGGAAAAATAACAAAATTAATATACTTTAGACAGTCTAAACCCAAATCAAATGAAAAAACTACTCATTCTCATCGTACCTGTTTTGATCCTGATGAACGCTTGCAACAACAAAACATCAACTGAGGGAGGCACTACAAGTGCTGACTCTACGAAAGCACCTGCTTCAGCGGCTATGGCTACTGATACCGGTGTGACCGGTGGAGGCACTACTGCTATGGTTTTCATTGAGGGAACCAACTATGTGGGCATCAATGCAGAGACTGTACAGGCTATCCAAAATGGCAAGGTCATGGCGACTGCTACGACCAATGAAAACGGCCAGTATTCATTTACCAGCTTGGCCAATGGGACATATAGCTTCGCGGCGGTATCCAATGGTAAGGTGTATAATAACGATACTGCCAAAGGAATAGCCTATAGTGGCACTCCATCGCTGCCTGCTATACCTCTGGACTCTGTCCTGAAATAAATCTCTTTTCTGATCAAACTTTTTTTAAGCGGACTGTGCATGCGGTCCGCTTTTTTTATTTGGTATGCCAAGGATGCACATAATTTCATGGACATAGAATGGCCTTAGATATAGGAAGTACAATATTTCTGACTAAAGGTGGGCTTCGTTTACAAATAAAAAAACCTGCCGATAAAGCGGCAGGTTAGAAAGTATCTGAGGATCAGGTATTATGATTTCTTCCCGGCTTTGAGTTTACGGTGAGCATA
>PLSN01000303.1 GCA_003165135.1 Bacteroidota bacterium | reverse complement strand
TAAAATATACTAATTCTACAGGTAGACAACATTGTTTTTGCAATAACTTATGACCTAAAACTTACAACTTATAACCTTAATGCGCCACTCCTCTCACTGGTTCATTGGCTTTATCATATTCTATCAATCCATCGCGCAGGCCCATGATGCGACGGGCATGTTTCGCTATGTCTTCTTCATGCGTCACGAGTATCACAGTATTGCCTTTAGAGTGTATGTCCTGAAAGAGTCCCATGATCTCGTAGGATGTCTTGGTGTCGAGATTGCCTGTCGGTTCATCTGCGAGTATGATAGAAGGATGATTGACCAATGCGCGGGCAATGGCTACACGCTGGCGCTGACCGCCGGAGAGCTCCATAGGTTTATGGTTCATACGGTCGCCCAATCCTACCTGGTCCATGACATGCTCTGCTCTTTCTTTTCGTTCTTTGGCATTCATGCCTGCATATACCAGCGGTAGTGCGACATTTTCTAATGATGAAAGACGCGGCAAAAGATTGAAAGTCTGGAATACAAATCCAATCTCTTTATTTCTGACAAATGCCAGCTCATCATCAGTCATCTTTGCTACTTCGGTATTATTGAGCCTGTATGAGCCGGATGTTGGTGTATCAAGGCATCCGAGTATGTTCATGAGTGTTGACTTTCCGGAACCTGATGGCCCCATGAGTGCGACATATTCATTCTTATTGATCGTGAGGCTCACGTCTTTGAGCGCCTCGATGAATTGTGTACCGAGCAAAAATGTTTTACGCAGGTTCTTTATGTTGATTACTTCACTCATATGTTATTGTTTGCAGAATCTGGCTATTATCGTTTTGCCGGATGATGTTTGCAAACTTATAGAATAAATCCCTGATGCCAGTGATGCAATGTTTAAATCTTTTATGTCACCATTAGTTTCAGATACTTTTTCGCCAAGTATATCGTATACTTTCGCATCCGCAAATGTTTCATCGCTGATTATATGCAGTAGGTCATTAGCAGGATTGGGATATAGGTTGATAGTCGCGTCAGGTATGGATTGGATACCGTTTGTATTTGAAAAATTCAGTTTGGACACAAATCCGCCCGCCAATTCACCGATATAATATGTCCCGCTTCTACCCCCGTAGACATTTCCTGATTGATCAACTGCAAGTGAAGAAAACCATACAGTATCTGTGTGAAGTTTGGTCCAGCTAGTGCCGTTCCATTTTGCCACATAGTAGCCGATACTATCTTTTAGTGAGCCTGCTGCATAAATATTTCCTGACTGATCGACTGCCAGTGCATAAAATATTTCCAAAGACGAGTCCGGATTGAGGGCAGTGGCGCTATTGCCCAGGTCGCTCCATGTGCTGCCGTCCCATTTGGCCACATACACATTTCCGCTAGCATTGGTGAAACGCCCTGCAGCATATACATTGCCAGAGGCATCCGTGATGACTGACTCGATAGAATTATTAGCATTCAGGGCATTGGCGCCTGTCCCTAGTTCACTCCAGGCTGTACCATCCCATTTTGATACATAGATGTAATTCTGAGCATCGGTGAACTCACCGGCAGCATATACATTGCCATTGCCGTCATTGGCCAGGCTTAGTATGGTACTATCAGGATGAAAGGGATTTGCGCCGGCGCCTACTTCAGTCCAGTTTGTACCATTCCATTCGGCGACATATGGGTAGTAGCCACCTGTTACGCTGTCAAAGTATTCTGTGGCATAGATATTATTATGAGGATCAATAGTCATCGAGAAAATAGTGCCATTGTTGATGTGAGGATTTGAAACGTTATTCACTTCACTCCATACGGAGCCATTCCACTCCGCCACATAGTCACCACCGATCCCGTATGTGGACAGATCATTGAAGTCGCCTCCGGCATAAACATTGTTCAGGGTATCTACCGCGATAGTGCGGACGATGCCGTTTCCATCGAGTGTGTCAGAGGAAGTCCCTAACTGAGACCAACTGTTACCGTTCCATTTCTCCACAAAACCATAACCTGTGCCGCTACCGGTATTACCACAAGCCGCATAGAGATTGCCGAGCCTGTCTGTGGCTATTGATGGAATATAACAATTGGTGTTTATCGCATTACTGCCAGTACCTAATACGGTATATGATTGTGCAAAAATGATTGAAGTAAGAAACACACAAAGAGAAAGTGTAACGATTCTTTTCATGGCAACTTGTTTTATTATTTAAAATTATAAAAAACAATTATATCCAATATGTAAAGTGTTTAAATAAAACGCTGTCAGGAAAGAGGCCTGACAAGGTTTATTTCTTTATCACTTTCGGCACTTTAAAGAAATCTGAGTCATGCTGTGGTGAGTTCTTCAGTGCATCTTCTTTCGATACCTGGCCTTTGACCTCGTCGGCTCGCAGTACATTGACCTCATCGCTCATGTAGATCAGCGGCTCTACTCCGTCCACATTGAGTTCGTTGAGTTTGTCCATCATGTCAAATATCTTTTGCAGGTCCTGTTTCATAGTCTCTTTGGTCGAGTCGTCGAACTCCAGTTTTGACAATTCAGCCAATCTATCCACTAATGCGTTATCGATCTTCATTTTGTTATTTGTTCCCGCAGATGTCGCAGAATTGCGCAGAAAATAAGAAATAATCTGCGAGAATCCGCGTGATCAGAGGGAGATTTTATTGTCAGAAAAAATTAATGACTTATTTGGAACAGTCTTTTAACTTCGCAAAATTAAAATTTCCATTGTCTTCGATGAAAGAAATAACAGTAAGCGGGGTCAGGCCGACAGGCAAACAACATTTGGGCAACTATCTGGGTGCTGTGGTGAATTTTGTCAAAATGCAGGATGAATACAATGGATTCTTCTTTATCGCTGACCTTCACTCGCTTACGACACATCCCAAAGCGGCTGACCTTCAGTCAAATGTTCGCCAGACCNNTATTTGGCCTGTGGCCTCGATCCGGATCGCTGCACCCTATATTCACAGAGCGACATCCCGCAGGTCTCTGAGCTATATCTGATATTTAATATGCTGGCATATCTGGGTGAACTGGAGAAAGTGCCGACTTTCAAAGATAAGGTCCGCGAGCAGCCTGACAATGTGAATGCTGGCCTGCTCACCTATCCGGTGCTGATGGCGGTAGATATCCTGATACACCATGCTG
>PLSN01000377.1 GCA_003165135.1 Bacteroidota bacterium | reverse complement strand
AAAGCATTATTGCTTTTTTCAAAAACTCTCTTCTTGAATCCATACGAATAAATGAAATCGGTTTTCGTAAAGCTAATATAAACTCTCAAAATCAATCACCGAAATTCTATTCTTAACAGAATGATATTGTTGATGAATTTTTCTGACCTGATTTTCAGGCATACATCTGATCGCGCAGAACAAAAGGCCTATCCCTTTCGCAGATACTTGGTGAGGATCACGATCGTTTGCCCCTCTATTTTACCTTCTATTTGTTCGACATTATCCGCTACCAGTTTTATGCCTTTTACCACGGTACCAAGTTTGGCATTGAGTGAGGAGCCCTTTACATCGAGGGTCTTTGTGAGTACCACATTGTCGCCATCATGGAGTATGTTGCCATTGCTGTCGCGGTGCAGCTCCACATCGCTGGTATTTTCGTGATCACCGGTAGATCTGGCCCATGCCAGTGTATGTTCATCCAGAAACATCATATCAATGGCATCAGCAGCCCAGCTTTCATTTCTTAGTCGGTTTAGCATACGCCAGCTCACTACCTGTACTGCAGGCATTTCGCTCCACATACTTTCACTGAGGCAAGCCCAATGCTTGCTATCCAACTCTTCTTTTTTTGTCAGCTGCAGATTGCATTTTTCGCATACCAGCAGGCTGTCCTCTTCACGCTGCTCCGGATGTGGTGGTATATCATATATTATCAGATCTGTCTCTGATTTACAAAGTTCGCATTGGTTATTGCCGCGTGTCCTTAAAGCACTTTCTACACTCATCTTGTCCTTTTTTATGAGGGCGAAACTAAGCTTATTTTACAGCTTATAATTGCTTTATAAGATATCGATCACAGGTTACATTTTTTGCCTAAATTGGCTCAATACTAAATATTCGTATGACCACTATTCATCCATCTACTTTGAAATTTCTCAAAGACCTCGCCAAACACAATGACCGTGACTGGTTCGCTGCTCATAAGCAGTCCTATCTCGACTCCCAACAGAATGTCTGCGATTTTATCGATGAGCTGATCAGAGAAATGAACAGACATGACGAGCTAGATAATGTATCCGGCAAAAAAAGTCTGTACCGCATATATAGCGACGTCAGGTTCAAAAAAGACAAATCGCCCTACAATGTTCGTTTTGCATTCAGCCTGAGCCGTGCGACCAAATTCAGGCGCGGAGGTTACTACGTACATATCAAACCGGGCGGCAGCTATCTCAGTTGTGGCTTTTTCTCTCCCAATCCCGCTGATCTGAACCGTATCCGTCAGGATATTTCCGACAATTACGATCAGTGGAATAAGATACTCCGTTCAAAAACCATCGCATTAAATTTTGTCCCGATGGCCGGAGACAAAGTAGCTACAGCACCACGAGGCTATGATATCAAGCACCCCGGCATTAAATTATTACGCCATAAGCAGTTTATCCTGCGGCATTACTTCACGGATGCTGAAGTGATGGCACCTGATTTTCTGAAAGAAGTAAATAAAATATTCAAAGCGGTGAGGCCATTCTTTGATCACATGAGTGAGGTCCTTACCACCAATCTGAACGGTGAGCTAATAGTATAACGTCTATTGAGATTACTATAGAAAATTGTCATGGTGAGCGTAGCCGAACCGTGACGCCCTTCCCTGCCTGCGTGATTCAGTCAGGCAGGGGCTACGCTCAGGGTGACCCATTTTTCCAAAATAAAAAAGGTGCAGAACATATGCTCTGCACCTTTTTTATTTAATTGATTTGAATTTTAATGTCTTCCGCCGCCACCATGGCCGCCTCCGCCTCCCATATGGCCACCACCGCCACCGCGAGATGCACCACCGCCGACAGAGTGACCTGCCTGATTATAGCGTTGTCCGCCTATAGTACTCATGCTGTGTACAGCGGGTGAGCCATGGGTAGCTGCGTGAAATTGTGTTCTTTCGGATCCCTTACTCTGCTCATGCCCTGCATGTGAACTGTACATCACAGTGTGGCCTTCATGCATCGCATGTACTTCGCCAGCATTAGGACGGTACCTAACGCCATTTGGCCCATTGAAACTTGCATGATTGACCACATGCTCATTAAAGCCCTCATGACTGACATATACATTATGTATACCTCCACCTACGTGCCATACTGCAGTATTGTACATAAAATGTCCTCCTTCCCACCTGCCTCCATAGAAACCGGTTCCATAGTACCCGAAACCATAGGCGACACCGCCATAGTAGCCGATATGTGGCCCCCAGTAGCCGACGTGCCAGCCATAGTAGCCGCCATAAAATCCCCAGTAACCGGNNAAGCCTACAGATGGAGGCATGACCCATACGCCGGGTACCCAATAATATCCGCCATCACCCCAGGCCCAATAACCGGGAGTCCACAGATATCCATCACCGGGACATGGCGGCTGCACATAATCAGGCAATGCAGGAGGTGCCTGCTGAGATTGTACAGAAACAGTAGATGCATCATCAGTATAATAAGTATCGTCCTGGCTATGGCCAGCAGTGGCTGCAAAGATGCAGACACTAAATAAGATCAGTAACTTTTTCATGATCGTGGTTTTTTAATTGTGACTAGTTGGTTTATTAAAGGCTTAAGGTACAACTATTTTAAACTTTGCAAAAGACATGCCGAAATTATTTAAAATTCCTTAAAACTGCTTTGTGATAGTTCTCATAGTGAAATTGAGACGCCCAATAAAGTCTTAAATATCAGATGTATTGAACCGTACAAAGAAGAAATTTTTACCCAAAGAAAGTGTTACACAATTTCCTGAAAGAGTTATATAATTCATTCTTCCAGCTACTATTTATCACTAGAAAATAACATTCAAACTGATCTTAGGCTCCCAGTTGGCTGCCATTTTATTATTTCTGTAGGTCAGGCGCCATACACTGTCGAATCGCAGAATCTTAAAGATATTTTCCAGCCCTACACCTGCCTCCATATACGGATATGCCGACGGTGATTTGAAATCAAAGCCCGGCAGGAGCGTATTATAGTTTGACTGGCTGTAGCTGCCCCATATACCTCTCATATATATCACCTCACGGAGCTTCAAGCGCTGCACATACGGTATCTTATTGAGAATATAACCATCGAAGTGGTGCTCCAGGAACCAGGAGACATATTGGTCAGTCACAAACTCAAATTCGGCGAGCATATTGTAGTCGTAATTATTAAAAAAGTATCCCTGCCCGCCCGGTGTCACGTAGCTGATCGGATACGGGGACTTGCCCAGTATTTTGCCAAGTTGTATCGTATAATAGGTATGACCGAGGAGCCAAGCCAGACGTTGCTGCATGGTGAGCTGAAGGTTATTATACACACTGCGCTTGCCATCCAGGTCCAGCACACCGATGTGATAGTTAAACAGGAAAACAGGTGCGGTGGTCGGGATATAATATTTATAAAAACCTGCGCGGTAATATTTTTCGTTGTAAGAATACCGGCTCTCTATGCCCATCTCAAAGGTATTGAAATTAGGTATCGTCGCGATCTGCCCATCATCCCTTTTCACTTTGAAATCAAACACCCCCGGCTGGTCGTAGTAGGTCATATTGTGCACTACAAAATTACTCGAGAAGCTATGTATCCATTCATTGTCGAGGCTCATCTTCCACTCTCTTATGCTCATGATCTTGCTGAGCTCTGAGGGGCTGAGCAGGGTGAGCACATTGTCAAAGGTGAGGAACTGGNNGCTCTGCGAACCGAGCTTATTGAGGTCATACTGGTAGTAAAACTCAAACTGCCGCCATAGGTCATTCTTTTCGGGCAAGGGGAAGTGTATCGTCCCGTTGTATCTCAGCACATGGTCTTTCAATTCATAAGCCGCATAGCCAAAGATATGGTAGCGGTTGCTGAAAAACTCATTGGTCTCCGCTCCCAGTCGCAGCCTCACTCCTTCTATGCTGTTTTCGCTGACGAACTTATATATCCGCCCGACGTCTACATCCCAGAATTGCAGTTTGGCAGTGGAGAAAAGTTTGATGACCCAGTAGATGTGTTTATAGGCCGGTACAGATTTAATGGTGTCGTGTATCTTGATGAGCTTGATCTCGGAGATCGTGAGCGGATCAAATCGCATCGTATCCCACCACTCACGGCTTTTGAAATGTGCACCGGGCATTATGATCTCTTTCTCGAGGCCATTGAATATCGTATCCTCTATAGGCACATCGATCTGAATATCCCTCCTGCTCATATGTTTCCGGACTATGATGCCCATCTGGTTATGCTTGGATGTCTTGATGATCGTGGCCTGCGACTGTACATCTTCGGAGGTAAGCATCCAGAATTTATTATTCATCAGGCTGTATGTCTGTGATATGGTATAGTCCTTGAGATAGTTGAGATTCGCACCCTCATTAGGCCGGAAAGTGATGGATTGGACAGCCCAGGTAGCAGAGTCTATCCAGGCGTAGCCTTTGAATGCCACATCTATTCTTGACTTACCCACGAAGTGAAGCTTATAACTCGTCCTGCCATCCTTTCGCAGAGTATCCGTGAGAAAGTAATCATATGTAGTACCATAGGCACCATTTGCAAACGGCCCCGTGAATGATTTCTCCAGGATCACAAAGACATCATCGTAGATATTGATCTTATCAAAAGTAAAATTGAGCAGGCTGCCGAGGGAATTGTTTTTGATACCGGTAAACTTGGTACCGGTCGTAAATCGTCGTATCCGTTCGGGGTTCTTTTTATAATATACATCCACGAGGTCCTCTTTGAGCAGGGCGGGTATAACTACTGTACTATCAGCAGTAGTATCGCGGTTCTCCAATGCGAACATAAAGGGCTTGAGTATTTTCATTTTCAGAAACCAAAGCTTTGGATTCACCACTCCTATCAGTATTTTCTGGTATTCGTGCAGTTTATAGTCGTCGAGGTTTTGATCTCTGTTATACTTTTTATGACTAACCACTTGACGATAAACGTAGAGTGCAGGTGTATCGATATGGTGGTGCCTGCCTTTTGTAGGTTTAATTACAACATCCTTGAGTTGTATAGCCTTATTGGTGATCTCAATTGTCAACTCTTGGCTTACTCCGCGCTTGATAGCAATCGTACGGGTGATATAGCCAATATAGCTCACCACCATGGAATCTGTCTTTTCGTAAAGGCGGAAATTAAAATATCCTCCATCATCGGTCTGGCCACCTGAGCCTAATCCGCCTTTAAATTTTATGTTCGCGTATGGGATGGGTTCTTTAGTCGAGGCATCTATCACCTTTCCCTTGATCTCGGTCTGCCCGAAGGATAGTTGACATAGGCTGAAAACTGCAAAAAACATCAGCAGTCTCAGGAGATATGGTTTAGGCGGTGGCATCATGCGCTCAGAGCGCTACAAATCTAAAAACTTACAAACGTTATTATCGATAAAATAGTTCTAAAACTGCCAAAAAAACTAATATTGAGAATACATACATATCCCAAATCAGTCAAGGCTGATTATTAGTCAGTAAAGACGGATAGGCTNNGATAGGCTGAGAAAAAAGTGTGAAAGCCAGTCAGAATTTAATCAAATATGCAGGAAGATGAATTGAATCGTCATCTTCAGACGTCCAGATACCTCATCAGGGCATCGTAATTGTCTTTGACGTCCTCATTGTAGTTCTCATCATTATAGACGTCATCGACCTCATATTCATACCTCTCGAAAGCCGATATAATAGCCGATAGTTCGGTGGTGTTGAGCTTTAGTGTGACATCGACCATTGAGGTGGTCTGGTTTATATGTGAGTAGTAAGATAGAATGGTGGCGTTGTTGCTCTCCACGATACGTGCTATTTCTGATAGTTGAAAGTCCTTGACAGGTACAGACAGTGTGACAATGCCGCCTTCGTCCATCACAGACAGCAGCGATGCATATGCCTTCATAGAGCTCTCGGCAGTGATGAGTCCTATGTATTTCTGATCAAGAGACAGTACCGGTACAACTTTTACACTGTATTCTACTGCGGCCTTGATCACTTCAAACAGATGAGCGTTCTCATTTACGTAAGGCCTCTTGAGTGGTATCTGTAGATTTTTGATCGGATCATTTAGATGTTTGAGTGCTACTATCTCATCCAGATTGATAATGCCGATATACTTGTCGCCATCGGTCACCGGCAACTGGTTTACATTATACTCATGCATACGCACTATCGCACTCTCTCCGCTATCGGTGAGATCCAGGGGTTTGAGCCCTTCTGTTACTATTTCGCGTGCATACATGATCAAATCAGTTTAATAAAACAGAACAAAACAAACATTGTTTCACACTATTTCTAAATCTATATACGTAAATAGAGCAATAAAAGTGCCAAAAGGTTACTGGTGTGTATAAATTTTGTCCAAAAACTGCTGCATACACTGGTTGAACTGAGCTGGCACCTCCATCATAGGCGCATGACAGCAATGGTCCAGTATAGTGAGCTGCGAATTCTTAAGCAACTTTTTAAACTCCTCGCCTACAAATGGCGGGGTGATGGTATCATTAGCACCCCAAATGAGGTTGCATGGGATTGTGATCTTTGACAATTCGTCACGCAGATTATGCCTGACTGCCGATTTGGCTATGAGGACCGTGCGCAATGCCTTCTCTCTGGTATTGACGATGTCAAATATCTCATCGACGAGTTCTTTGCTGGCCAGTGAGGGATCGTAGAAAGTTTCAGCAGTTTTTCGCTTGATATATTCATAATCGCTTTTGCGCGGGTACTGGTCGCCAAGTGAGCTTTCAAAAAGGCCTGAACTAGCAGTGAGAGTCAATGAGTGGACATTTTCCTGACGCCTGAGTGTATATAGCAGACCTATGTGGCCGCCGAGAGAGTTGCCGATCAGGTTGAGGCTTTTGTAACCCCTGAGTTTCACAAATTCATCAACATGGTCGACCATGCCTGTCACTGAGGTACGCTCTATCTCCAGCCGATATAGAGGCAGCAGCGGGATAACGACTTTATATGGTTGGGAGAAATAATTGATAGTATCAGCAAAATTGCTCAATGCACCAAAAAGTCCGTGCAGCAGGAAGATGATCTCACCTTCGCCCTGCTCCACCCATTTGAATTCGCCCTCTTCGTGTATTTGAAATTGCATCTGATATTACCTGTTGAGCCAAATATAGTCTAATAAATTAATTTCGGTGCTATCACAGCTCGACCGTAAGTATAGTAAAGACTTTTCCAGGTCTTTAGCCTTAAATTACGATTTGACATATTTAAGCATCCTTTGCGTACAGAGACCTGGAAAGTCTACAAAACACCTTTTAACTATGCTGCAGGGATATATCTTCTTCAGGAGCGGGCTCTTTTCCTGTTCTGAA
>PLSN01000462.1 GCA_003165135.1 Bacteroidota bacterium | reverse complement strand
GATAGGCAATCTTTGGCTGGCTAATAACAATGATGACTATGCATGTAATGGTGCCGGAGATGGCACACTGGTAGAGATCAGTGCCAGCTGGATCACAGGCACATTTATGAATATCCAAAACGGGTATTCTACTAATGTGCCCACTGCCGATGCTACAGTGTACCTCATCCCTAGCGGCAAGCTGGGCGGGATGATCTTTGATCACGATAATCTCTATATCAATGATCAGGGCCAAAATCAGGGCACAAGCTATGCCAGCAGCGGTATAGTCTGGAAATGGAATTATATGACGGCATTCAATAGTACGAATTTCGCAGCAAGCGGGATCCACACGACATATCCTGGCAATGGACTGATGGCACTCGACAATTCACAATTCTCAGTCGCGACGGACTGTGTGCTTGGTGTTGCTAACATCAACAATTCAGCGGAGATATCTCTCTATCCAAACCCTGCCAATGACCGCATATCTATCAATGCACCTGCGCCGGCTATAGTGACCATATATAATGTGATGGGGGAGCAAATGCAGGTAGTGGCATACGATCACCAGACTATTGAAATAAATACTTCAGCATTCGAAGCTGGTGTGTACTTGGCACAGTTGAAATTTGCAGATGGAACTCTTGCTACAAAGAAATTTGTAAAACAGTAATAGTATAAGTCTTCAGAGTTTGTTTGGGGCGGGTCTTTATGTCCGCCCTTTTTTATTGCTTATCTGCTGAAATGACATAGCCACATAAGTTTGCTATATTTGATTGCTAAATTTTTTATTTCTCACCACTTATATTAACACATTAGCACATTAAATAATTAGCATATTCCTAAATGACATTTCAAGATTTCAACTTTCACCCGGATCTGATCGAAGGCCTGATGGCCATGAACTATACCAAGCCGACCCCTATACAGGAGCAAGCCATTCCTCAGATCATGGCTGGCAAAGACCTCATAGCCTGCGCACAGACCGGCACTGGCAAGACAGCAGCCTATCTGCTGCCTATACTTCATAAGATCGTCAATACCGATCACCGCCACCTCAATACGCTCATCATCGCCCCGACCCGCGAGCTGGCGCTACAGATAGATCAGCAGATAGAGGCGCTGGCGTATTTCATCAATGTGAGTTCGATCACTGTCTATGGAGGAGGCAGCGGTATAGTATGGGAGCAGCAAAAGAAAGCCCTTAAACTCGGTGTGGATGTCGTGATAGCCACACCGGGACGACTTATCTCCATGCTCACTGTCGGCGATGTCAACCTCAAATACCTAGAGCACCTGGTTCTGGATGAAGCCGACCGTATGCTCGATATGGGATTCTATGATGACATCGTGCGCATCATCAGCTACCTGCCCACAGACAGGCAGACGCTGCTATTTTCAGCGACAATGCCTCCTAAGATACGCACCCTCGCTAACCAGATCCTCAATAATCCTGTTGAGATCAGCATAGCTATCTCAAAACCTGCAGAAGGCATACTCCAGCAAGCATATGCGGTTTATGATCAGCAGAAATTTGGTTTGCTCAGACATATCTTCAAAGAAACGGCATACAAAAGCGTCATCATATTTTGCTCAAGGAAGGAGACTGTCAAAAAACTGGCTAACGAACTCAAAAGGGTTATACCTTCTCTGCAAGCTTTCCACTCCGATCTGGAGCAGGAGCAACGCGAGGAGATCATGCGAAATTTCAAAAACAAAAATCTCCAGGTACTCGTAGGTACCGATATTCTCTCACGTGGTATAGATGTAGATGGTATAGATCTGGTCATAAATTATGATGTGCCGCCAGATGGTGAAGACTATGTGCATCGCATAGGACGTACAGCTCGCGCGGAGACAACGGGTACTGCGATAACTTTTATCAATCCGATGGATATGCAGCGCTTCGGAGGCATAGAGCGGCTCATCGGCCGTGAGGTGCCAAAGATAGCCCTGCCTGTATCACTGGGAGAGGCACCGGCGTATGAGCCTGACCAGAGGCGCAGTAGTGGCGGCGATGGGTTTAATAAAAATAGAGGAGGAGGTGGAGGCCATCACAAAGGCGGCGGCAATAAACACAGTGGCCCACGTCAAGGCGGGGGTGGTCACAAAGGCGGCGGCAACCGCGGTGGCGGTCATAGCGGCGGCGGTGCGCCGAAGCAGGGCTGATAGATATGATCTGAAAATTCGGATATGGCATATTTAGTAATAGCATACCCTGACCTGATACCTGAGGACCTCGATATGGTCCAGAAGTTTCGCGTAGATCATGACTCGTTTTATCATGCTATCGTAGATCCGCATTTTACATTTGTTTTTCCTGTTTCCGGCATAGCATTAGAGACGTATAGTGCAGAGATCCGACAGCGATTGATTAATGCTCCGCAAATAGACTTCGTCATCAGATGTGCTACTGTCAATAAAGATACATTTACAGATTCATTTTATACTTTCCTCGTGCCTGATGACGGGTATAGTCAAATCGTAAAACTGCATGACAAGTTATACAGTGGTCTACTGGCGGCTGAGCATAGGCTTGATATAGATTTTATTCCGCATATCGGCATCGGGACATCGCCGGACAGATATGAATGCAAACGGATGGCAGATGAATGGAATAAAAAAGACTTCAATATAAGAGGTAGGATATCAAAACTGACCATCATCGAATACAAAGATAAAACAGTGACTGATCTTGAATCAATAGGCCTATGCTAGACTGACCTACACCGAATCGTCCATCTACGCTATACCCCCCTGCCCCAAAATCCGATCTGACGTTATTTTCGTAAATGAACTATCTGATCACCCATAGGGTGGTTCGATTTTGTATGTTTCTATTTTAGTGAAGGCGCAGCTGAGGGGCTGCGCTCTTTTATTTTATAAATACTGTTTGCATTTCTTTCACTATCAGCTCTGACCATTCGGCATACATTTTTCCTGATGGGTGCAGGTTGTCATTGGCGATGAGAGCGCTGTCATGAGCTGCTTTTTTTGAGATAGGGTTTATATCGATGAAGGGAACTTTGTATGCCTGTGATATTTCTTTCGCTATGGCATTGTATTTATCTATTTCCTTGCCGATCTGAGCAGCAGTGCGCCCTTTGACGTCATTAGCACCAAAGGGTGTCACTCCCCAGTCCGGAATCGATACCACAAACACATGGTAGTGATCTCCGGCAGCATATTTCAGGGCAGTTTCGAGCAGGGCTTTAAATTCTTTACAGTAGACATCCTTATCATATCCGCGATACTGGTGGTTGACACCGATGAGTAGGGTCACACAGTCGAATGTGCCTGTGACCTTGGCCTCCTCTATGGCCTGAGCCAGTTCATCGGTGGTCCAGCCAGTCTTTGCTATGATATGTGGTTTGTCAAAATCGATGTTTTTCAAGTGTAGCAGCTTTACACATTGGCTCGGGAAGCGCTCTTCTTCTGATACGGACTGCCCTATGGTATATGAATCTCCCAGGCAGAGCATAGAGTAGTTTTTATTTGCCATATGGTATGATGCAGGGTTTGTGTGAGGGGTACTGAATGTGTTTAGTAGGAGAAAAAACAGCGAGAGCAAAACGCATAACTGCCTTTGCCCCAACGCACTTTTTTTTCTGCACTTCATTGAATTTGTTTATTCAAATATATCTATTTGTTTTGGGGTAATACTTATAAATCATGGCTGAAAATTTACCACTCAGACAGCGTCCCTTTGATTACTTTTTTGTAGTCATGTTTTCACTGTTTTTTATCACCTCGATGATATCTGATATGGTACCGACGCTGACCGGCGCACTAGACCCAAGCAGCACTAATGTCTTTGTTAAAATGAATTATGGCTATGCCAAGGGTTGTGACCCGCTATTTCTCAATCCTCCCATATGGATGAGATTTGTGACGGGATTGTCAGCGTTCGTTTACGGGCCTTTCTATCTGATATTGGTATATGCTTTTATTAAAGGTATGAACCGCATACAGGTCCCTGCCATAATATATGGTACTGCGATCTCTGTCATCACCGGGGTAATAGTTTTTGGCGTAGAGTTCTTCGGTGAGCTGGAGTGGCGCTGCCAAAACTTAGGCAAGTTCCTCCCGCTAAATGCTCCATATGTATTGATACCGATACTTCTCATCATACGTATGAGAAAGGAATTGCCTTTTATAAGAAAGTTCTAATATCTCAACCCTCAATGGGTTCAAAACCCTTTGAGGGTTATACCTAACTTAACTATTATAGCCCAGTTTTTCTTTGAGTGATGGTGAGAGTTGTGGCAGTTTGTTTCTCTCGATTAGAAAAGATGTCAACGCGGCAAACTCAGAGAAGATATGATGTTTTGCCAATGCGCCGCTCAGGTAGTCTTTGCCTGTGCTACCACCTGTACCTGTACGCATACCGATAATACGGTGCACCATGCTCATGTGACGATAGCGCCAGATAGATATTCCTTCATCTATTTCAAGGAGTACATTCAGCATGCCGAATGGTAATTGCAACAGCGGATAATCGCGGTATAACATGATGAAAAGCGCTGCACGTCTTGCCTTCGGGCTGAGCGACCACTCAGGTTTTGAAACGTTGGACAGAAGCTGCTCTTCAAAGACGAGGAGGTTGTTCTTCTCACCATCGGCGAGACTCGCGCTGTATACCTCTTTGTATTTATCCCAAAAAGAATTGGTATCCATACCTTGCCAGTATTTGGCATCATCAAAGAAGGGCATACGTTCAAGCCATTCATTTACCAGGGCGATCAGCGGTTTGGTTTTTTCTGCATCATGGATCACCTGTGCATCCTCAGGCCTGAGCTGTGAGATATAGTATTCCTTTCCATGACGGCTTTCCATTTTTAAACCTAATAAAGCCTCAAGCAGTTTGAATTGAATACTCTGAAAGCCCGAAGCCGGCCGCAGCATATCGCGAAAGTCGAGAAAGTCAAGCGGTGTCATGGTCTCAAGTATATCTATCTTTCCGACGAGCATGTGTAGGATCGTCACCACACGCTTCAGCCGGTGGTGCACAGTATAGAGATCGGGTGAGTTGTCCGATATTTTTCCTTTGGCGAATATGTCCATGACAGAGCCTACTTCATACAGCACCTGTTTGAACCATAGCTCGTATGACTGATGAATGATGATAAAAAGCATCTCATCATGAGCGTGGACCTTGCCTGACTTATCACTCTCGAGCATTTGTGCTTTGAGTATTTTGTCAAGCTGGAGATAGTCGCTGTAATATACACCATCTTTCATTTGCGGTAGATTTTAGAAAGTAAGATTAGGGATAATTTTCAATATGCCAATGTGACAATTATCAATGTATTGAATCCGTAATTCTGTAATTCAGTAAATTATAAATTACTTTACAGCTATGAAAGTAGTTATCTTAGGTTCGGCGCATCCGCTCAGGGGCGGACTGGCAGCATATAATGAGCGACTGGCACGCGAGTTTATCCGTCAGGGGCACTCTGTGATCATCTATACATTCAGTCTGCAGTATCCTGATTTTTTATTTCCAGGTACGACGCAGTACTCAGATCAGCCTGCACCAGATGATCTATATATCCATGTACGTGTCAATAGTATCAATCCATTCAGCTGGTTGAGCGTGGGACGTGAGATCAAAAAACTCAATGCTGACCTGCTTATCATTAAATATTGGCTGCCGTTTATGGCACCATGTCTCGGCACGATAGCGCGGATTGTCAAAGGCAACAAGAAAACCAAAGTGGTCTCTGTCATTGATAATATCATTCCACATGAGAAACGCTTTGGGGATTTCGCTTTGTCAAAATATTTCGTGGGCGGTGTAGATGGTTTCATAGCGCAGTCGAGGTCTGTACTAGATGATCTCAATAAATTTGACAGCACCAAGCCGAAGATATTTTCACCGCATCCGCTGTATGACAATTTCGGCCCTGTGGTCAGCAAGGCGGAGGCAATTGAGAAGCTCGGCCTGGAGATAAATGGTCAGTATATCTTGTTTTTTGGTTTCATACGTGACTACAAAGGACTGGACATATTGCTTAATGCTATGGCTGATCCTCGTATCAAGGACACCTATATTGAGCTGATAGTAGCTGGTGAGTTCTATAGCGATGCCAAGCCTTACCTCGATCTGATAGATCAGCTCGGCATCAGAAAAAAAGTACTTCTGCGCACGGAGTTTATCCCTGACGATATGGTGAGGTATTATTTCTGCGCGGCGGATATAGTGGTACAGCCATACAAGCATGCTACCCAAAGCGGCGTGACGCAGATATGCTATCATTTCAACCGGCCAATGCTCGTGAGCAATGTCGGTGGGCTACCCGAAATAGTGCCGCACGATCAGGTCGGGTATGTCTGTGAGCCGGATGCATCATCTATCGCGGAGTACCTGAATAAATTCTATACAAAGCATAAAGAGTATCTTTTCTCGGAAAATATTAAAGTTGAAAAAGCCAAGTACACATGGTCGGCCATGCTGGACAATATCAAGAGAGTGGCAGGGTTTTAGTCGAAATTTATGATTTAGAAATATTCATTTTATTTAATATTAACGGAGCATTAACATTAAATAGTTGACTTTTTACCGATAAAATCACTTAATTATTAGGTTTTAACGATTTTATGGGGACGAATTGACGGAAAATGCTGGAATAATTATTATCCTTGTTTCCCATATTTATAAACAAAAACTCAAGACATGAAAAAATTATTTACAATGATCGCGGTATGTGCAGTAACACTCGCCACATATACAGCATCAGCCGGAACTATTGTAAGAGGAACAGAAACTGTTTTCTCTAAATCTGCTTCTTCGATTAGCTATCTCAGGAATTCTTCTTTGAGAAGTGCTGCTCTCTGTGATACTCTTTCGAATTTGGGCCTTGCTGACTCAATTGCTACATACTATGGAGATACTGTAGGCTATCTCACCGGTAATGGTGCATTATGGGGCGGAACTGCATTCCTACCTAACTTAGGTGTAGGTGAAAAATTTGATGGACCGGGCCTTGGTGTAGAGTATGTATCCGGCGCTACTGTGTTTTTTGCCTTTACCACAATCAATGTTGCTGATTCTAATAACACTGTTACGGCATATGTATATGATACTACGGGTACAGGCAATCCTTATAATCCGGGCTATGCTCCTGGTCACGCTATAGATTCTGCTACTGTGACCCTAGGGGCTATAGCTGCTGCAGTTACTAATACTTATACAGTCGGACTTACTCCTACTATATTCACTTTTAATAACGTACATCTTCCAAGTAATGGCTTCTTTATTACCATTCGTTTTCCTCAGGTTATAGGTGATACAATCGTGGTTTTCACAAATGACGGCTCATCAGGCAATGGTGAAGGATGGTTAGACGTGAATTTTGGAGGTGCATCTCAATGGCTGCTTATTGATAGTCTTGGCCAAGGTCCTCTGGGCAACTGGATTTTTCCTGCTGTCTGTGGTTCAACTTGCCCAACTATCACTGTCACAGCTACTGAGCTGGGATCTACTACATCTGCTTCTGCCACTGCGACAGGAGGTGTGAATCCATATACGTATAGCTGGAGCAGCAGTGCTGCTACTGATACTGCTACAGGCCTGACAAATGGCCAGACATATACAGTGACTGCTACTGACCACAATGGCTGTAGTGGTACTGCCACTGTATCGATCTCTACTGGTATCGAATCTATCGCTGCCGGTGTGACCAACTTCAGTGTATTCCCTAATCCATCAAACGGTATATTCACAGCTAATGTAAGCCTCGTAGCTGCATCTGATGTGACAATATCTGTGACTGATATGACTGGAAGCAAAATATTCGAAAGTACAGATAAGGCTGTAAAGGAAATTAACAAGCAGATCAACCTTAGCTCTATCGCAACTGGTATCTACTTCGTCAGTGTCAAAACTGCTCAAGGTACAGCCAATCAGCGTATAGTTATTAAGTAACACTTGCGATCCGGTTTACGCCGGGTAGCTAAAAAGCCCTCTCATTCATTTGGGAGGGCTTTTTTATTGAAGTAAAGATCGGGAAGCAGGATATATCTTAATGGCATTTTTCTTTGGGACTTTCGGTCTATTGGACTTTATCTATATTTATGGCGCAATAATCATCAGGTACTATGATAATAAGGAGCAAAGCTCCCCTTAGATTGGGGCTAGCAGGAGGTGGCACAGACGTGAGCCCATATTCGGACCAGTTTGGCGGGGCCATTTTGAATGCCACCATTGGGATGTATGCCTATGCTACTATACGGCCGCTCGACAATGGTAAGATCATACTGCATGCTACAGACAGAGATGAGCACTATGTATTGGATTCCATTGAGCAGCTCGTGATAGATGGCCGCCTCGACCTGCCTAAAGGTATATACAACCGGATCGTAAGGGACTTTGCCCATCGGCCATTGTCTTTTGAGCTTACGACCTTCGTGGATGCTCCCCCCGGATCAGGATTGGGCTCCTCGTCTACTCTGGTGGTGGCGATCATCGGGGCCTTTGTGGAATGGCTCAAACTCCCTCTGGGCGAATATGATATAGCACAGCTCGCATATTCTGTAGAGCGGGAGGACCTCAAAATGGCAGGGGGTAAACAGGACCAGTACGCTGCCACTTTTGGCGGAGTCAATTACATGGAGTTCTTTGCCAATGACAAAGTGATCGTAAATCCGCTGCGTGTCAAAGAAAAATGGCTTCATGAGCTGGAGAATAATCTTGTACTGTTCTTTACCGAAACGTCACGACTGAGCTCATCTATCATAGAGAAGCAACGCGCTAATGTGTCAAATAAGAACCAAAATTCAATAGACGCAATGCACAGCCTGAAAGAGCAGTCACAACGAATGAAAGAAGCCTTGCTATGTGGAGAAATAGATGAGATAGGACAAATACTACACTATGGCTGGCAGCACAAAAAGCAAATGGCAGAAGGCATCAGTAACCCTATGATAGATAATATATATGAAACAGCTATGGCGGCAGGTGCTACAGGTGGGAAGATCAGTGGTGCAGGCGGTGGTGGCTTTATGATCTTCTATGCGCCTTATACCAATAAATATAATGTGATCAGGGAACTCAATAAACTCGGCGGCAAAGTAATGCGTTACACTTTTACCAATATTGGTGTCACTACCTGGACGATATGATCAATGGGAGGTCAAGACCGGAGTCATCACAGCTACAAAAACAAAAACCCTCAGAGATCATCTGAGGGTTTTTGTCCATATAAAGTTATTTATTATTTAGCAACTACTATTGTCCGGGTCATTGTTTGACCATTTGACAGTGAGCCTACTACTATGTATGTACCATTCGAAAGATTTGATGTGTTTAAGCTCATTTCATTCGTTCCTGCGCTCAGACTACGGTACGTAGTTTCCTGAAGGAGCCTTCCCGGCATATCTATCACGCGGAGGGTCACATCAGATGGGTCAGACAGTTCTATACGTACTTTAGTCGATGTATTTGATACCGGATTTGGATATACCATCAGGCCATTGATAGTACGTGAAGCCACATTAGTGACAGCGAGTGGGTTGACCTGACATCCGCCATTGCTGGTCAGTGTCGTGGAGCGCCACATTCCTCTGCCGTGAGTACCTAAATAGAGAGCGTAGCACTGGTCAGAGAGATATGTCTGCTGCCTGAGACGGAAAACCGGCACCTGAGCATTTATACCATTATTTTCTTCGACCCAAGTCTGACCGCCATCATAGCTGTCAAACACTCCCAGCTCCGAACCAATAATATAGTGGCTAGGATTGTATGCATCTATCACACACTGATAAACAGGCATATTAGGCAGTACTCCGCTGCCTGTACCCGGCAGCGCTGTCCACGTGGTGCCTGAGTTATTGCTCACATATACATGAGGCGAACCTACAGCTGAGTACCCCGCTACCGAGGCCAATACATGGGTCGGATCATTTCTATCCACATCTATACCTTCTATGTATCTGTTGGTTGTAGATCCGGCAGGGACTACTGTAATTGTGGCATCAGTATATGCCTGACCGGAACTGAGCAAAATGTCGTTGTGCCCCTTTTGGGCAGTATCAAAAGCCAGTATGGTGTTCATCCCTGTCATGCGCTCCACATTGGCTGTCCGCCCGAAGTATATGGTATCTCCACTAGCGGTAGCGGAGAGACTTTTTACATCATCCGAAAGGGAAGTAACACGGAACCAGCGCGGAGTATTGGTGAAATCAAGTATATCCGGGGTCACCCAAAGGCCGCAGGCTGTAGCAAAATAGAGATAAGCCTTGAGCGGATCTACAAACTTAACGGAATCATTAGCTGGTATACTATCAGTGAGTGTGACCTGAAATTGCTGTTTGATACGGCTGGTGAATGTGAGCACTTCCCCTGCATAGTGGGTAATAGTATCGATAAAGACGACTGAATCTAAACTGTTATAAGCTGTTTTGCTTTCTACCAGCCAGAATGCTGTCACAAAAGGAGCATTTCCGGCACCTTTTGCCTGTCCGCATATTGATGGCTCGACATAGCCCTGAGGATCGATCACCGCATCAAAAGGGTCCAGCCAGGCATAACCCGACGTAGCCGAGCGATAGTCATTTCCATTTACATAACCACCGACGAATATGCTAGGGTTGAAATGCGAGATTTCCGCATATACTCCATCCCCACCATATACATTCGTAGCATAAGTAGTGCCCCCTTGCTGATAGTCTACGTAGTTAGTGCCATTGTCCTGTGCACCTCCCAATACACTACCGAAATAGTCAGCACCTACCGAGTAGTTTTCTGTCACTGCATATCCTCTGTTTTTTACAGTATAATTTGGAGAAGGGAAATCTGTATGTGCATCTGAAGATTTAAAAACACCGCCATCGCAACCTACGAGCATTTCGTCTTCGTTTTTGTCATTGAAAACTATAGCATGCATGTCCGCATGTACCCATTGTGGATTTGATGGGTCGCCGAAATAAATAGAAGCAAGTGCCCATCCTGAAAGCGATGAGTAGGAATATAACTGAGTACCGCCAAAATAAACCTGATCTGAATTAAAAGGATTCGCTGAGATCACACAGTCATACCAACCCTGACCATCTGTGCCAAACGGCTGAAATAGAACACCACCCGCCGAGCCGATGAGTGCCCATGTCAGGCCGCCATCTGCAGATTTATATATCCCACCTAGTCCGCCGGGATAGCTCACTACCACCAGATATACTGTATTGAAATCAGAAGGAGCAACACCTATTTCCATTCTCATGACTGCACTTGGAAACTGAGGGAAATTAGTGGAATTTAAATATATCCATGTTTGCCCGCCGTCTTCAGATTCGATAAAATTGACACCCGGAAAAACGCCTCCGTACATACCGACTGATGCAAAAATAAAACTGCCATCAGAACTGAATTTGACATCTGCAGCGCCGTCATAACTCGATGTCAGGCCGCTGATAGGTGCACCGGAAGATCCGATGATCGTCCATGTCTGGCCGCCATCAAGGCTATGTTGCAGGCCGCCATTGCCACCATAGCTGGAGGTGGCCGCATATATGTCCTGTGGATTGGTGGGGTTGATCGCGATACGGTTTATCATGCACCATGCTACTGAGTTGGATATCTGCGATGGCACTGTAGCAGGTAGTATTGAATCCTGATCGTTGCCATAAAGCATATGCAGACCATTGCCTACCTGACCTGAGTTGCGTGATGTGCCCTCTGGTTGGGCCAGTCCTTCACCTGTGCCGAAATAGATAACTCCATTGATATCCTGCGCTATACAGGAAATAGCAAGACAAGAAATTACTGAGGTTAGTTGTGTCCATGTATTGGCTCCATCGAGGCTTTTCCATAGTCCTCCGCCTACAGCACCTGCATATATGGTCTGGCGGGTAGTATCCCTGTTGTCATATAGTAGGGACCTCGTACGGCCGCCTATGTTTCCGGGGCCGAGTTCTTCCCATTGGAGTGGAGTCGACCTGGTAGCTGCATTGTTTCTCATTTGCTTGGTCTGGGCTAATGCTGTCGAGTAGTATGATGGTGATACGTTGCCGTTCTCATCGGCCAGTAGCATTGTACGCCACTCCATAGCTTCTTTTATGGATTGCATCTTCGCTTTGCCACCACCCCCGTCAGGGTCTTGTGTCATCATTTGCTCCAGTTTGAACTCCCCAAGATTTTTATTTTGAGAAAACAGGGACGTCGATTGTCCTACGAGCATGCTAACTACAAGAGCCAGGATAAAATTCTTTTTCATTATTTAATAATTATTTAACTTGCACAAAACTAAACTTAAAAACCGCATTTCATAGTATCCAGATTGTCATATTTCGGTCACATTTTACCACCTTTTGCCAAGGTGAAATGCCAGATAGAAACCAAGGAACATGAAGTGATTTGAATCATCATTCACATAAATTGGAATCTTTTTATAAAAGACATCCAGTGTCACCCCGGCTTCTATTGCCTTGACGATCGCATCTCTGGACCCAAAATCAAAATTAAGGCCAGTACGCCCGAAGCCTCCTATCACAGGGCTCATCTGGTCCAGCCCTCGCCATATCGGTGATGCCTGATCTATACAGTTTACCTGACTCGGATCGCTGCTTTGGCTCAGAAACTCGGTCGCATTGGCTGACGAATATCTCTGACTGAGTATGACCGGTGGCTCGTCAGGAGTGGAGCCGGGATAGCGGATGTCGAGATAGTATGGTTTCACGAGGCCGAGTGCACCACCCACGAAACCCACCCAACTCACCCTTACTCCGTTCTTGACGGCTGCTTTGTCTGCCAGGGCCCTCTCGAATCCATACGAAAGCCTGATCACATGAAACCGGTTTTCTACTCCGAAATAATAATTGCGGCCTGATTGAGTATTGTATGGTGTAGCCACTGTTTTTTTGTCACGGTAGTCTATATGCCACTCATACTCCAGCGTGAAGAGATGGGTCACATAGATGTTTTTGATAATGCCATACTGCAGATAGAAGTTGAGCCCTGTACTGGCGAGCCTCACACCGCCTACAAATTCTTTGTGAAACATGTAGTCTTTCTGGGCTGCAAGCTTTGGTTTTTCTTCAGTCTGTCCATACACATATGACTGTGATGCCAGTATCATGATAAAAAAAGTAAAGAGGACCTTTGTCTTCATCATTACAAATTTACAGAATTCTACACTAATTGTTTAGACATAATTCTAAACACTATCGTTAAAATTAAGGAAAATACCACATTGTTGGTCTTGGGCAGGGGTAGGACCAGATGCACTCCTTAGGAAATTGAGATATATCGATACTT
>PLSN01000140.1 GCA_003165135.1 Bacteroidota bacterium | reverse complement strand
AGAGAAAAAATGCAGACCGGGATTTATTGGATTTTTATGATTATGGGATATAAAGTGTAAGCCTGCATGCATGATGGAGTCTGGCTGAAAGCCCACCCGAAGGGTACGCCCATAAAATCTGATTTATATTCTTATTTTTCAGTACCAAAAAGAACGGGCTTTCGCATGAAGACTACGCTGGTCATATTTTCGTATATACTCCTCTGCTGCTCCCGGCTGTCTGCCCAGGACACGGCGAGGCTGGTAGACAGGGTATTCACCTCAGATGATAAGGTATACGTAGGCCAGATCACCGATGACAAAAAAGGCGACTACCTCAGTATCGATGTATATCAGACAGGCACATACATAATCGAATATAAGACTATCACTAAGATCCAATATGGTGTAGACAACCCTCGCTACGTGGCCCATGGGGCTGCTAAAGAGCCAAAGGGGATGAGGGCTGTATATCAGGATACAAGCAGCGGTCTCGATCTGGTGGCATTTAATGGTTATCGTGCTGCGCCGCGCGTGACGGACAAACTGATCAAGAAGCGCAACATCGGCATCGGCCTGACGATAGCCGGAGTATGTATGGTCGGTGTAGGTGCTGCCATATATGCCACGACACCACGGCAAAGCAATACCTCATCCGGAGGCTATCAGCTGGTCACGCCCTCGGCAGGTTCCATAGCAGGTGTACTGATGATGATAGTCGGCACAGGGATCACGATACCCGGAGTCGCACTATGGGGTAGCTTCGCGCATAAGATCCACAAAGCCGAACAGCAAAACTAAAAGATCACTTTGCGTAGAAGATCTGCCTCAGATACTTTCTCATATCCTGCCATGAGTTTTTGTCTGCTTCTTCATTGTAGGCTATAGGTAGATTGAACTTTTTGCCGTTGGCGGTAGCTTCCGGATTGGTGAATGCATGAGATGCATGAGGATAAACCTTAAATATATATTTCACGCCGGCCGCATCCATGATCCTTTTAAATTCTGCCACATCTTCCTGGGTGACGAACTTGTCATCAGCTCCATGGCAAATAAATATCCTGCTGCCCACAGTACCTCTGGCAGCTGTGATGCCTTTCAGACCGCCATGAAAGCTAACTACGGCCTTAAAGTCCATGCCCTGCGTGGCACCCTGCAGTACCATAGTACCACCGAAGCAGTAACCTATAGCAGCAATACGACGTGGATCAGCCTGAGCATATGTTTTCACCTTAAGCTCTGCTGCTGCCAGTCTTGCCTTGGCCAGTTGAGGGTCTTTGTAGAAAGGCGCGGAAAGCTTCTGTGCTTCATCAGGGTTATTGGCTATTTTGCCGTCGCCATATATATCTACTACTATAGCGATGTATCCGAGTTANNGCCAGTTTGCGTGCTCTCATTTTAGGGTATTCGGTATATCCCCACCACTCGGGTACGACCAGCACTATCGGCAGTTTCTGTTTTTCATTGGGTACATAGGCCACATAGCCTTTCATGGTCACACCTTCAGAATTATAAGTAAACTCTTCGGTCTTCATATTTGCGATAGCGCCCGGAGTTGGTTCGCCGATCTGTGCATTGGTATCGTTCATACTGATAGCAATTAAAGCTGTTATGATAAAAATCTTACTGATGGTCTTTGTCATGATCTCGATTTTTTAGTACTGCGAATTTGCATATATATAACCAAATCGAGTAGTTTTTTGTTTGGAGAATACCCTCATATCACATCTTCTTCTCACCATACAGCACATCGGCCGGAATGATCTGCTTGGTAATGCCGGGGCCTTTATAATACACATTGAGTATATATCCGCCACCGCCGTTGAAGTACGTCGCCTTGATCGTATGCCAGCCTTTGGTCATCGCTTTATCTCCCGAGTGCCATATCAACCCGTGGCTGCCGTCATTGGTTACGGTGAGATGATTATCGATATAGAGCTTGCTGCCATCATCAGATGAAGTATAGAATTTATAATCGCCTTCTTTCTCTATATAGATATAGCCGCCCAGCACCAGCGCGAAGTTATTGCCTCTGTTTTGTATTTCAGCGAGATTAAACTCATTGCATTCTCCGATCCGCTTCGGTGTCATACTTTTGAAGTCCGGCAGTACCTCGAGGTCTTCGTCTGACTCAAAGTAGCCATATTTCATAGGGTGCAGCTCGCCTTTCTTTCTCACCCGATAGAAACCGCACACCGTAGGGCTCTGACTTCCTGCTTTGTCGAAGGCTTTCACCTTGACCACCGTTGTCTTATCTACGGTGAAAGGTTTTGTGTATACCTGAGATTTCTCAGTAGGCTCCGAGCCGTCGAGTGTGTAGTATAGCTTGTAGGCGGGATTAGTTTTGATCACCACGGTCGGTATAGAGTCTATATATAGTTCCCCGGCGGGTGCACCAGCGGGGGCATTTGTGATGATCTGCGGCGCCTCGAGGGTATATCGCTCCATGGCATCGGCTACCTCATCGGGATTGTCCACAAAGGCACTCTTGACAGGGCGGCCTGTCCATGCATTGGGTGTAGACAGCTTCCATATATAGGCGATAGTAGCTGCATTGTCATATTGGAATACCGGTCCTTTGATCTCATAGCCTTTTTTTATGCCTGGACCTGACAGTATGAATGGTATCTCCGTCTCTGCCATCGACTCCCCGCCATGTCCGTGGCCGACACCACCATGATCTGCAGATACGATGAAGATGGTATTGTCATAGATCCCTGCCTTCTTATATGCATCTATGAGCACACCCAGTAGCGAGTCAGCGAGGCCAACAGCCTGATAGTATTCCGGTGATCCGTGTCCTTTGTCATGGCCTGCGCCATCCACCTGATCGAGATGGATAAAGAGAAAATCAGGCTTTTTGTCTGAAACATACCGTACCGCTTCAGTTATGGTATTGTATGGCCCTTCTTCATGTTTGATATAATTGACCTTGGTAGTTTCGACCAGCCGCGCCAGGCCATCCCAGTCGTGTATCACGCCGATCTCTGCATCGGGCTTGCCGTGCCTCACCACACTGAATATAGTAGGGAATATGCCCTCATCTCCTATCGTGACAGGTGCTATGCCATCGTCATTGCGCTCCCAGCTGTTTGCGGTCACACCTGTGCGCTCCGGGCCTGCACCACTGATCATCGCAGCCCAATTAGGACTGCTGCTGGTAGGCAGTATAGAGCGGTCGTGGAGTGTATATGCTCCGTCCTGCATCATACGGTGCATATTTGGTGTATTGGCACGGCGTACACCATCAGGGCTCATGCCGTCTACACCAAACATGACTACATGTATTTTCTGGGCTGAAAGAGTGGCGGAAGCGAGTGCCAGTAAGCAAATGGTAGCAAATATGCGCATAGTGCCGGGTTTATATTATACTGCGTAAATAACAAATAATAATGTTATCTGAACATTAGGTTTTCACTCCTTATATAGGGTGTGTTTTGTTGTATGAGACAATATCCCTTTTTTGTCCATAGCTAGTGGGCTCATTTTCATCTATATACCCACAAACCAAGCATTGTGGCGTACATGCCGATTCACGAAAATGGGAATAGTACACTTCCAAAATGGGATGTTTTTCAGCCTTTTCAATATCCTCATTGTTTGGCACAAATACACAATATATTAATAATCAATATTTTATAAACAATGCGTTTAAATGCATAAATCAGGGCACGTATTTGGCATTAACGATATTAAATTATTCATAACCCCCACAAAAAAAGCATATGATAGCAATTAGAATGAAAAAGGTAAGAGAAGTAAGAGGATGGAAACAAAGCGCAGTAGCTCAATGTATGAACGTCACTCAACAAGCCTATAGCTTTCTCGAACAGGGACACGGCAGCCCGAGGATCGACACACTGACCAGGTACTGCGAAGTGATGAAGATCGATATTAACTTTCTACTCGCCTTCGATCTGCCGGTCAGCGAAGAAAACATCGAAAAATTTGCCACCAAAGGATATTCGGAGCTCATCGCCGAGAATAAACGTCTGGAGCAGAAGCTTGAGTTCTTCAACTACCTGATCAAGACAAACAGTGCAGAGAGCCTGGCTGAAAAAACAAAGGCTATATCAATTGCCGCAGGTCAATAATTTACTTAAAAAGTACGTTTGAATAGTATACCGCCCTCACCCACATGAGGATATATTGACTATTTCAGACCTGCACATAAAAGATATAGACAATGAGAACCAGAGACCTGCCTCATGAGGTAAAGAACTCCAACTGGAACCAACTGGTATACGGCAATCTGCTCGAAGCATTCATGAGCAATAGTCAGGAAATGCTTTGGGCCATTGATACCAATAAGAAGATCATACTGGCCAATGAAGCTTACAAACGATTCGTATACGAACTGACCGGCGAACAGGT
>PLSN01000297.1 GCA_003165135.1 Bacteroidota bacterium | reverse complement strand
AAATAATAATTGCCATAAAGGAATATGATGAAGTCCGCATATCCTCCATATGGCATATAACTGAGCAAAAGCATAAATACGGACAGCAGTAAAAAAGTACAGGACAGATGGATAGAAAAAAGTGCATGATCTATCATCCATATATGCTTCCTATAATAGAGCAACGACAACAAACAGGCTGTAGCAATGAGAAAAAGGAAAGTGAGCTTGGCAGCATTGTGAAAGAATATCTCATCGATCTTTTCGCTCACATAGTCGGGGTCTTTTTTGGATGCCTGTATCATGTCCAGCCCCTTTTCATTGATCATCCTTTTTATCCATCCATCACGTTTGGCTGCCGGAAGTAAGGCCTGCACAGAATCATACTGCTCTTTGGTCTCAAGGGTAGAGTCAGACAGGTGAACTGTAGCAACTTTGCCGACCTTCACATCTTTTTGCGCCTCATTATATACCTCTTTGAGCGTATCCTGAATTGCTTTATTGCTGGCTACCTGCCCAAAGGTATAAGCATTATGATCAGTTTTTGCAGAGGGCAGTGACAGCAATAAGAAAAAGAAAACAAAGTTCAAAAAGATAAACATCCTGACAGGATGCAGATAGCTCGCACGTTTGCCTTTCATATACTCCTGCGTCAAAAAGCCAGGCCTGATGAGCAAAGGTTTTGCAGTCTTCCATAGTTTACCATCATAATGAGTAATGTCCTCAAAGAAATGCTTGACCAGATGCCATACCGAGTCCAGATGCTCCTCACTATCCTGCCCGCACTTTGAGCAGTAGCGGCCATTGAGCTCCGTACCGCAGTTGAGACAATTAATATGTTTGTGACCGTGTCGGGACAATTATATCTTATTTTACGGCAAAATAAAGATTCTTATCTAAACTACAATGTGATCAGGGTTTCTGTTTTTTACTATCAGATGCCAACGCCCGTGCGAGCTGTCCTGTAGCGACAGAAGATATACCATACAAAAAAGGCAACCAGTAGGTCACCCCCATTATTTGCGGACGGGCATAATAGTACATACCTGAATGAACAAAGTATATCTCAGCTGCGGTCCCTACAATAGCGATGAGTAAGGCTGCTAACAATGCACTTAGACTTCGGTCATATAATAGCACTGCCAAAATAAATCCGAAGATCAGGATCAATAAAATCAGAGCATTGCCTAGAAATATACAGGCAGAAGAAAGATAAAATACACCTAGTAGACCTAACGCTCCTAAAGCATTCGGCCATGTGACCACTGGGAGTGATTTGTGCAGTGTTTTATCAAACAATAAAGTCAATAATCCTATAGACACTGAGGCTGCTCCAAAGAGTAGATAACTGCTCCAATCCAGCAAGGGGTTGATATGAACGGCAGTGACAGGAATGGTGCCGGAGAAGGCATGAAAAGAGTTAAACGCATTACCAAGCAATGTTCCAAATAAAAATAAGATAACTATGGTTCGAAACATCGGTGCTTATTATCCAATAAAGATAGTTGGAAATTTTGATGCCTGATAAAATGCGTGGCAGATTAAGCGAACAAGTTTTCTATCTTTATCAGATAAACACAATCCATGAAAGACTTCAATCAAAAAATTATCATCATCACAGGGGCTGCATCCGGTATGGGACGCTCTATGGCCATCCAGCTTGCACAGCAAGGCGCAACGGTACTCATCTCTGATGTCAATCTCGCCAGGCTGAATGAGACAAGGAAAATAATAGAAGACAATAAAGGCAAGTGCAAGACCTATCTGGTGGATGTCGGCATCAGGGAGCAGATAGATACATTTGCGGAGCAGGTGCTGAGTGAATATAAATACATCGATGTACTGATAAATAATGCAGGTATCGCTATTGGTGAGGCGACGCTGATGGAGATACCGCTCACTGACTTCGAGCGGCTGATCAATATCAATATGTGGGGCGTGATAAACCATACACGTGCATTCCTTGATGTGCTCGTCAGCCGCCCCGAGGCCGCTATCGTCAATACCTCCAGCGTGTTTGGGCTGATGGGTATACCGAGCCAGATACCATATTGTGTGTCGAAGTTCGCAGTGCGGGGTTTCACTGATTCGCTGCGGCTGGAGCTAAGCGGCACCAATGTCGCCGTGACCTGTGTACATCCCGGTGGTATCGATACCAATATCGTGGCAAACGGCATCCACTACAAGAATAAAGAAGAAATAGTAAAGGTATTTCATGAGAAAATGGCGATCACATCAGCCGACAAAGCTGCCTCTATCATCATCCGCGCCATACAGAAAAAATCCAAGCGCGTCATGGTCGGCCCTGATGCCAAACTGATACGCCTGCTCACACAACTGACACCCGGTATCGTCGATAGAGCCATCCTGAGCAGAAAGAAGAAACTGGAGAGTCTGACGAAGTAAAAATGCAAATAACCGCAGAGGCGCGGAGACTCAGAGAATACTAAATGCACGCACACGGATGACACGGATCGAACGGATTTAATAATTAATCATCCTGTACTTACATTTGCCCGCAAAGACCAAAGCAAGGAATCCTGACTGAGAAAAATGATATAATTTTGTATTTTTATGAATCTAAAATAATTTTCATGTACAAAGAGACTGCTATAGAAAAGCTGATCGATTATATACAGGCGCTGCCTGCAAATGAGCAGAAAATTATTGCCCAAAAGATAGGTGTAGCTTCAAAGCCCACTCAAAGTGCCATACAAGAGTTTGTAAATTACACCAGGACGCTTCCTGTACGTCTGCCTAAGGGCTATAAATTCAATAGAGAAGAAGCCAATGAGCGCTAAACAAATGATCTTTATTGATTCCAATATCCTGGTTTATAGCCTATATGGAACGGATG
>PLSN01000504.1 GCA_003165135.1 Bacteroidota bacterium | reverse complement strand
CATCAGCGTCGGTATGATAGTATCTTAAGGATACGAGAGCAGCTCGCTCATCTGCGGCTGACTGTCGCGACTCTCGTAGAATGAGGACATCAGCAGCATGAGATAGCCCGGATTTTCATTCGGCCTGGCGCGTTCATCATAGACCGTGCTCTCGATATCGTATGGCCCGCTCATCGGAGAGGCCGCGGTGACCGGGAAACGGTCCTTATACTTATCCTGAAGCAACCTGTATGTAGCCATAGATGCATGGCCGCCCTGAGAGTAGCCGGTCAGAAAAAGATCTTTGCTTGTATTGACAGCGAGTTTAGATAGCAGGCCGGTAACTGCGATAAGCATATCTACCGAAGCTCCTGCCTCAGTCTGTGCATTGAGGTAGAGTTGGTTCCTTTCGCCTTCACCTATACCGATATAGTCAGGCCATATCACGACATATCCATCGGTCGCAAAAGCCAGGCAGATAGCCTGCTCATCCTTGCCATCGAAATACATATCGCGGCAGGTACTCGTGCCGTGATTGTATATCATCAGCGGCGCAGACCTCTTAGCACCCTGCGGTATATATAGCACTCCGGAAGCTTTGACGAGTTTGCCGTCAGTATGGGTCGTGTAGTACAATATTTCATAGACATTTATTCCGTCTTTAGCAGCCAGAAGTACTTTAGGTATATGCTGCTCTTTGAAAGACTTCTTCATGTCTTCGGATGAAAAACTCTTGAGCAGTCTGTAGTCTATCAGTTGGCCGGATTGTATTTGCGCTGATGCCTCATTAAACAATAAAAACGAGAAGCAAAATAACCATACAAGACGTGTAAATGCGCGACAGTGAAATTGACAAGACATGGAGTAAATTTTTCGACGGCGAAAGTAGCGAACATTCAATCCAAAATAAGTTAAATGTGAGTTTTTGGGATGCGAAAAACTTGTTGGCAGTTGGCGGTTGTTAGTTCACTGGATACCTCGTTGCAAAGTATGTGTATTCCCTGACAACCCTCACCTGTCACCCGCCACCAGACTCAGGGTTTCACAAACAGTTTACCGATATTCAGCAGGGCGCGTTTGCCTGCAGGCCCATGCGACATCGGATGACCTTTCAGAAAGCCGTCAAAGAACATCTTGGCATATACCACCGCAAAACTGGCGCAGTTGATATGCCTGAATTTTTTTCCCGACATCCATAGCTGCACCTTGTCACTGCCATTTTTCTTCATGGCATTATATGCCGTGATAGAATTTGTATAGGGTACCTGTTCATCATGCATACAGTAGCAGAGCTCAGTGGGCGATTCGGGTTTCCAGTCAAATACATTATTAGCACGCAGGTATTTTCTGAAAGGCGAGTTCTCATCCTCAAATTCTTTGAATACCTCCGGCTTCAAGGCCTTCATACAGGTGTCCGGCAGCAGGGCATTGAGCACCTCTTCGGGCCAGCATCCATTCATCATAGGTGGTATCATCGTGTCGTAAGGTGGCACCAGCACACGACCCATATACTTGAGGCTGTCTTTACTCTCATAGTATGATGCCAGCAACATCATCAGGTACACCGGGTTTTCGTTGGGTAGCAGGCGGGCGTTATACACCGTACGCTCTATATCATATGGGCCGCTCATGGGTGCTGCGGCAGTAACATGGAAGCGGTCCTTGTATTTCTCCTGAAGCAATCTATAAGTAGCCATGCATGCATGACCACCCTGTGAGTAGCCCGCCAGAAAGAGATCTTGGCTCGTCTGGACCTTAAGGTCAGACAAAAGGCCTGATACTGCGAGCAACATGTCCACTGTGGCTCCAGCCTCAGTTGGAGCATTAAGCATGATCTGGTTTCCTTCGCCCTCGCCCATACCTATATAGTCAGGATATATCACTACATAGCCATCAGTCGCGAATGCCATAGAGATAACCTGCTCATCTTTGCCGTTGAAATAAAGATCCGTGCAGGCATAGGAGCCATGATCGTATATCAAAACCGGCATAGGTTTTTTCTCGCCCTGTGGAATATATAGCTGCCCCGATGCACGCAACAGCCTGCCATCTGCATGATGAGTGTAATAGTGTATCTCATATATATCCATCCCATCACGGGTAGGGAATATTGCTTTAGGTATGTGTGAGACTTTGAACCATTGTTTGACCTCATCCGCAGAGAAACTCCTGATCAGCCTGTAGTCTTTAAGCCTGCCCGCTTCTATAGGTAACCCTTGTCCAGATATAGTGCCATGAGACAACAACAGTAAAGTAAGTAACCGAAAGAAATGCTTATGCATGATTTGAAAATTTCGCAGGTGAAAGTAGCGAAGATTCTATAAAGGATAGATTAAATGTATCCGATACCTACTAAACCAAAAAACCTCTGCTGTTTAATCTCTGCGCAGCGTTTCCGTCGTGTGATGGCAGGTAAACTGTCTTTCTTTGTTTGGCATAAGCCATGATATTCTGATAGGTCTGTTTTGATTTGTCAAAGTCAATATGAGCACCTGGCAGTTCACCGCTGATTACCTGCTCCTGTGTATATGATATATCGCCAGCAAAGACAATATCGAAATCATCTGTCTTGAAAATAATAGAGCTGTGTCCATTCGTATGCCCCGGCGTCGGTACATATAGCAAGTCACCCGACGATGTAATAGGGTATGCCGCATCAAAAACCTCGACCCTGTTAGGCTTATACTTAACAGTATTAGGTTTGAACCACGACGGATAGGTAGTAGGCAGGTTGGAATACGGATGCTTATACTCATATTCATTGACCATGAATTCTGTTTTCGGGAAAAAACGGATACCATCAGTGTGGTCGAGGTGCAGGTGCGTAAGAATGATCAGTTTTACATCTTCTGTTTTGAGTTTCACCCCGGCGAGTTTCCTATCCAGTTCTTCTTTCTCGTCTATCTGAAATTTGGAAATACTGTCAGCTATAAATCTTGCATAGGCGCTTTCATGCACCAGGTAGTCGGGATTATTGACCGCCGCGATCTCACCTGTATCGATCATCACTATGCCCTCCGGATGCTCGATTACCCAGACCCATATCGGCATATACTCTGTGTACTGACTGTCAAAGAGGATATTGAGTTTTGAAATAAATCCCGGACCTTTCTTTGTCCTGAAATTTACCTTGGTCGCCACCGTACCAGTACACAGCGCATGTACCTTGACATCTTTGCCTTTTAGTTTGACGATGGTTGTTATATCCTGATATGGATTTGTTATGATGCTTGACTCTTTCATTTCATTTTGATTTTATGAAGCAAAAGTACATCCGTCCCACCCCTCAAAACGATAACAAAAGATATCAAATAACCTGAAGCTTACTTTTTCGCCACACGGTTCTTGATCCTGCTAAGAGAAACTTTAGTGATGCCTAGAAAGGTAGCGATCTGGTGCTGTGGGACCCTGTTGAGCAGCTCCGGCCTGTCGCGTAGCAAATTTCTATATCGCTCCTCGGGGCTGTCGAGAATGAGCGATGTATATAACTGATGCAGTGTGATGAAACGCTCCTCCAGTATTTTTCTCACGAACTCATTCATCTTTGGCGACTCGATAAACAGGTCCTGAGAATTCTGATAAGAAAGAGCCAGTACCTCACAGTCCTCCAGCGCCTCGATTGAGTGCCGACTTGGCTGACGTGAACTAAAACTATCATACGCTCCTGCAAAAGTACCCTCAGTAAAAAAGTAAGCAGAAATATCTTCGCCATCCTTCTCATAAAAAAGCCGCATGCAGCCGCTAATGATAAAGTAAACTTCTCTGGCCACAGTGCCTATCGGCAAAAGATTTGTTTTCTTTTTGATGCTCCTCGGCTCAAACTTGCTCAGTATAGCGCCCAGTTCTTCGTCAGAAAAATCTGCCAGTTGTCTGATCGAGTGAATGAAGGTTTCGGGAGTCATGTGGAATGCTAATGCTGTTTGAATATAAACAAAAAACAAATAGCGTCATTCCGACGCCTTTCATCCTAAAAAATAAACATGATAAGGCGGAAGGAATCCCCGAAAGCATAAATGGGATTAATGAAGTTTAGCTTGCTCAATTATACAATTAAGACCATTAGTAAGTTCTTCCCTCGTTGGGTATTTATTCAAAGAATAATAAAATCCAAGTTCGTCTTCTCCCTTTACAATAAAAAATTTATTGACTCCCTTACCGTGAATACCAGGTAAATCTATCTTAATAGATTTTATAAAATTATCGGTTGGAGCACTATATTGAAGAAACAATTTTTCATAAGTTACATCATCAAGAACAATATAGATTCTTAAATTCGAAGAAAAGAACCATAAATTTTGTTCTTTGGATTCAAACAATTTTAAGGAATTATCTTCCTTTAATTCCTCTTTCCCATTTTGGAAATATTTAGAATGAATTATTTTTTCAACAATTTCATTTCTTTTGTTAAAATCCCGAAATCCCAATATACTATATAATAAAATCATAATTATATTTCTTCTCCTCCAGGTTGTTGAATAGGTTCTTCCTCATTAGAATGAAGAATTATTCTTGGTAAAATATATGTCCAAGAAACAGCTATAGCCAAGCTTGCATGTATTGTTATTTGAATTACATCCAAAAGCGATCCTAAAAAACCGACACCTCCAGCGCATAAAGCCCACGTAAAAATAAGAGATAATCTATTGCCTTTAATATAGACAAGTTTAAAAAATGACTTACGCTGCATTCCAAAATACAAACAGTCTATAGTCATGACTATAAAACTAAAAGTTGAACAACTCAATCCGAATAAAAAAAAGCGAAATGGATAGCTGGAATTGACTGGATTGCCCAAAAAACAAAAGCCTAAATAGCTTTTGAAAAAAATTAACATCCCATCTAGAAATGGATATATATCAATGCTTGGCAATTTTTTAATTTTATATATGCAAAGATACGATTTAAAATAAATAATCAATCTTGAAATGTCAATTCCTCCTCCGATTTAAGTTTTCAGTTTACTCCACCCTAATTCAACGCAAACTCCAGCTCCTCTATCGTGTGCAGATCATCGAGTAGCTCGTTTGATATATCTACGGTCACTTTGCGTGAGTTTAGCGTCAGTGATATTTGTTCCTCATCGCTTTTTAGTTTCACCGAGATGGGATATTTGCCGGGATATTTTTGGAAGAGCGCCAGCAGTTCATCCGTGATGCGCTCTGTCACTGACTCAGCAGGTATGCGCAGGGTAAGGCGCTTAGTAAGCTTGGCGCGGATATCGGGCAGCAGCTCTATTTTCGATATTTTAAACTCATAGTTGTCTGGCTGGTTGTAGCGCGCCTGATAGCGGCCGGTGATATACAGCAGCGCTCCCAGTGTCTCGACATAGTTCTTAAACTGTATATAGTCCTTACCAAAAAGCGCGAACTCAAACGTCCCTTCAAAATCCTCCAGCGTGAATA
The DNA here is from genome assembly GCA_003165135.1 of Bacteroidota bacterium. Taxonomy (GTDB): domain Bacteria; phylum Bacteroidota; class Bacteroidia; order Chitinophagales; family LD1; genus UBA1941. Next base: position 2,415 of record PLSN01000504.1, on the reverse strand, counting down.
TCGCAAACTGATTTCCCGTCTTGGAGACTTTAGTTTGCGTAGCGCTGATGATGCCAGCTATTTTGAGTTCCTTATCTTTCTGCTCGGTGAGCTGCTTTAGCGTAGAGTTGGTGAAAGTATTTATCTCCAGTCTGTATGAGTCCAGCGGATGCCCGCTAATATAGATACCGACTACTTCCTTTTCCTTTTTGAGTTTCTCGAGCAGTGGCCACTCCTCCACCGGCGGCAGCACAGGCTCGGATGCGTCCACATGTATCGCCTCACCAAAGAGCGAATTCTGGTTCATCGATTTATTGTTCTGCTCGCTGTTTCCCCAGCGCAGGCATTTATCGATTACCGTCATGCCGTCTTTGGTATCAGCAGTGAAAAACTGCGCACGTGTATATTTCCCAAAGCCATCAAAAGCTCCTGCCAGAGCCAGGTTCTCGATAGATTTTTTGTTGACGGTGCGGAGATTAACACGTTTGGTGAGGTCAAAAATAGATTTGAATGGCCCGTTTGCTTTCCGCTCTTCGAGTATACCTACTACTGCTGCATCACCTACGCCTTTGATCGCAGAGAGTGCATAACGTATCTGCCCTTTTTGATTGACAGAAAACTTCACATCGCTCTCATTCACATCGGGGCCGAGCACAGGTATACCGATACGACGCGACTCTTCCATAAAGAAAGTGATCTTGTCGAGATTGCCCATGTTGTTTGACAGCACCGCCGCCATAAACTCCGATTTATAGTGCGCCTTGAGATAAGCGGTCTGATATGCCACTAGTGCATAGCAGGTGGAGTGCGATTTATTGAATGCATACTGCGCGAATGCCTCCCAGTCAGTCCATATTTTTGTGAGTTTCGCAGGGTCCAGACCCTTTGCTGTGGCCTGATCGATAAACTGCCCCTTCATCTTGTTAAGTACCTCGATCTGCTTTTTTCCCATCGCCTTACGCAGTACGTCAGCCTCACCTTTCGTAAAGCCAGCCAATTTCTGCGAAAGGNNCGTGCGAGAGCAGCATCACCTGTTCCTGATAGACCGTGATACCATATGTATCGCTGAGATATTCCTCCATCTCAGGCAGGTCATAAGCGATTTTTTGTGTACCATGCTTACGCTCGATATAGTCAGGTATATACTCCATCGGGCCCGGACGGTAGAGGGCATTCATCGCGATGAGATCCTCAAATTTATCCGGCTTCAACGAGCGCAAGTGCTTCTGCATACCCGGTGACTCAAACTGAAATGTCGCGTTCGTATCGCCGCGCTGATAGAGTTCGTAGGTTATTTTATCATCGAGCGGTATTGTGTCAATGTCTATTTTGACGCCGTGGTTCTGCTCGATCAGCACCAGCGCATCACGAATGATAGTAAGGGTTTTGAGGCCGAGGAAGTCCATCTTGATCACACCTGCATCTTCTATTACATTGCCCTCGAACTGTGTGATCCAAAGGTCTGTGTCTTTATTCGTCGCCACCGGCAAAATCTCCGTGAGGTCATATGGCGCGATGATGATACCCGCTGCGTGTATGCCTGTATTGCGCACCGAGCCTTCGAGTATCACTGCCTCTTTGAGCACCTTCGCCTGCAGGTCATTGCCGTTGTATAGTTCGCGGCGCTTTTTGATATTCTCTATATCGTCTGCTCCGTATCCTTCTTTTTCTTTCAGCGACTTCGGCCCGTCGAAAGGCGTAAACATCACTCGATTCAATTCTGTGCCCGGTTTGTCGGGCACAAGTTTCGCAAGCATGTTTGACTCGGTGAGCGGCAGGTCCATCACACGCGCCACATCTTTGATACTCATCTTCGCAGCCATCGTACCGTATGTGATGATCTGCGCGACCTGACTCTTGCCGTATTTCTGCACCACATAGTCTATCACTTTCTGACGGCCCTCATCATCGAAGTCCGTATCAATATCGGGCATAGACTTACGGTCGGGATTGAGGAATCTCTCAAACAGCAGATTGTATTTGATCGGGTCAATGTTTGTGATGCCGATGCAGTATGCCACCGCAGAACCGGCAGCAGAGCCACGTCCCGGCCCTATCAGGACACCTATATCGCGGCCTGCTTTGATAAAATCTGCCACGATGAGAAAGTATCCCGCAAAGCCCATCGTGCGCACCACACCCAGCTCAAAGTCCAAACGCTCCTGTATCTCAGGTGTGATGTCTTTGTATCTTTCTTTCGCGCCCATCATGGTGAGATGGTGCAGGTAGTGGTCCTGATCGATAAATCCCTCAGGTATTACAAAGTTCGGCAGGGCTATGTCCTTCTTGAGTTTCAGCGGCTCTATTTTCGAGAAAATATCTCCTGTATTATCGATGGCCTGAGGAACGTCCTTAAAGAGTTCGTTCATCTCGGCTTGTGTCTTGAAATAAAACTGATCATTATAAAAAGCAAAACGCTTGCCTTTCATAGAGACA
>PLSN01000190.1 GCA_003165135.1 Bacteroidota bacterium | reverse complement strand
AAATGTAATAATGTACGCTAAGTTTTTGACTTAAAGAATGTAAACGAAATGTGGAATACATCTTCATCCCCTGCCCTTCTCCCAAGGAGAAGAATGGAACAGCCATGGTAAGATTGAAAATTACTCTTCGCCTGCTTCGACGGCTGCGTTGACTTTGTCAGCCATAGTTTTGAAGTCTTCGAGAGAAATCGGCTTTTCGTTGAGCTTTACTTTAGACTTGACGAGTAACATAACCTTGTCGGTCAGGAGCTGCTCGCCGGTTTGTTTGATCTGCTCTTTGTCTGCCATTTGCTTAGAGATAAACTGCTCTACCCAGTCGCCGCCCAGGTCGCGGAGGCCATAGCTATATAACTGCTGAATGGTCTTGAGGCGCACTTGCTCTTTGATCTCTTCGGGGGTATTTTCGATATTGTTTTCGCGGATGATCTTGCGTGTGATCAGGTCCCAACGCAGTTGTTTCGCAAAACGCGGATAGTCCTTTTCAATATCCTCATCGCTGACCTCTTTCTCATTAGCCACTTTGATCCAGCGCTTCATAAAGTCGTCAGGCAGCGGGAAATTCACATTCTCAATGATGCCTTTATACAGGTCATTGATCAGGTAGCCGTCAGTCTGGCCGTCGAAGTATGAGTCGAGTTCAGTCTTGATCAGATCGCGCATTCCTTCGATAGTAGTCGGACCGGTTTCGCCGTATACTTTTTTGAAGAACTCTTCATTCACCTCAGCCAGTTTAGAGCGGGTGATGTTATTGAGCGTAAGTTTAAATTTATTGCCGATATGCTCATTATGCGTCGGGTCGGTCTGATTGAGGATATTCTTTGCGATACCTTCCCTGTCGCGGTCTACGATATCCCAGATATTGCCTTCTATGCTGTCTTGTTTCTTTAGTGCGAGGAATGCCGCCTGATGGTCTTTCTTGACCAGGTCCATCATGACAGATGATACCGTGCTCACACCGCCTTCTTTCAGCGAACCATCTTCATTCAGTTCCTCAATAGTGAGGGAAAGAATATCATTCTGCTCGACAGACTCAGGATACTCGTATGTCGCAAAACGCTTACGGATACGCTCGATCTCTTCGTCTATCATCTGGTCAGTGACTGTGATCTTGTATTTATCAAAAGGCTTCGCTTTCTCGATATATGAGAGATCGATCTCAGGAGCGATGCCCACCTCATAGGCGAAGTCGACATCTTGCATGTTATTAATATCGATATCCAGCAGTGCCTGGTCAGCAGCAGGTATCGGCTGTCCGAGCACGTCTATTTTATTCTCCTGAAGGTACTGCCACATCTGGTCGTTGAGGCTTTTATTGATCTCTTCAGCCACTACAGAATTGCCATACATTTTTTTGACCACTCCGGCAGGCACCATACCCTTGCGAAAACCCTTGATATCGGCTTTTTTAGCGAGCTTTTTGATCTGCTCCATCACCTTTGGTTCGTAGTCCTCTTTTTTGAGCTTGATGCGTACCAGAGATTTGAGGTCGCCGATCTTTTCCTGTGTAATATCCATATAGAAATAGTATTGAGTAGTGAGATATGAGAATTGAGATTAATACAAATTAATTCCTAAAAAAGTGAGAAACGAGAGCCGGTGACCCTCGTTTCTGTCGTTCTGTGCGGGCGGAGGGACTTGAACCCCCATGCCTTGCGGCGCTAGATCCTAAGTCTAGTGCGTCTGCCAATTTCGCCACNNCAATGTGGTAATATGCCAATGTGCCAATGAAATAGCCATTAATCATGTACTACCTTGCCAGAGCGGACGATATTTCCATCTGATAGCAGATGCCAAACATAAATACCTGGTTGAAAAGCTGAAACATCAATCTCAGTTTTAGTATTGATTATGGTTTGGGTACTGAGGTCCTGCCCTAGTATATTAGTGATCACAAATTTCAGGTTTCCGTCTGGCGGCAAATTAATCATGTCTACTGTCAAAATATCTTTTGCAGGATTGGGATAAACGGCGATTGAGATGTCCTGTGGAGGTAGATTTGTCACACCTAGTAATGGATTTAAGCAACTAAAACCACAGGCAGAGTCGCTACCGATGCAATATTCCACCAAACTATTTTCTAACTGTCCTTCATCAAAATTAAGTTGATAGCCCCAAAAGCCAATTGATGTACCGACTGACTCATAAAGTTTAAGATTTGCATAAGTTGAATCAATATCATGTAAATACCATGTTTTAACAGGAGGATATCCGTACAAATATGGCATATAGTTAATACTGTCAACTACATAAAAACTGTCAGGTGTGCCAGACACAGGACATGCAGCATTAAACTTCATTGAATCTCCCACTTGCATTGAAAAATCATAAAGTAAAGAATCTTGGGAACACCAACCCGAAGCAACATAAACTTTCCTGGCTAAGGTATCTTCTCTTAATAAGGCCACGACCTCACAAGGAGTAAAGCTGCTAAAACCACAGTATATTGATGTAGTTGGAGTAGGATTTACTATTCTTAATATGCTTTGGATCAATTGTCTATAGGCTATTCCGTTTAAGGTGTCTGTGCCACCCAGTTTGTATGAATATGTAGTTTGGACCCAACAATCAGTAGGCTGTGGATTCGAAATATCACACTCACAATAATGTGTTGTCATGATCCAATGTGCACTATCTTGTAAAAAAGGCCTGTATGCCTGCCCGGAGGATAGCTGTATCTGAACAAGGATAGCAATAAGTATAGGTAACTTTTTCATGGGTGCTGAGTTTAAATTTAAAGATAAAGAATTTCCAGATCACGGATGCAACCCAGTCAATGCAATATGCTAACCTGCCTGAGGGCAGCCAAGTATATCAAAAAACAGCCAAATACGGGAAATGACTTAATTAATTAGTCTCCACGATATAGATATACTTTTTCCATTCTGCCACCTTTTCGGTAAAAGACTTTTCCTTCATTGTATTAGCCAGAGTAGGGCATTCGAAATTGTCAACATTTTTTAGAAATGCTTCCAGATAACTCGCCTTGACGGCGTAGCCCGCGCTCTCCGCGATAGTACTTTTGGCATAAATAACTCCTACTATGTTGCCCTGCTCATCAATAAGCGGGCCGCCGCTATTGCCGGGGTTGACGGCTGCAGATATCTGATACTTGCTGATGTCTCCCTGTGCGCCGCTCTTGGCGCTAATGATTCCTTCGGTTATTTTGACCTCCTCGCCCATGGCACTGGCAGCGGGAAAACCCAATGCATATACCTTTTCACCCTGTGCCACACCGCTGCTACGAATGGCAGATGGCAGCGGGTTGAACTTTATGTTTTTGTTGCCCAGTTTGATCAGGGCAAGGTCATTGCTGGGGTCAGTAGCGACTACCGTAGCGCCATATTTGGTTGTAAAATCGCCGTCTATCCCCTTTACAGTTATTTCTTTGGCGCCTTCGACACAGTGATTATTGGTGAGCAGATAGCCAGGGGCTTTGAGAAAACAAGTCCCCTGGCCTTTTTCT
>PLSN01000394.1 GCA_003165135.1 Bacteroidota bacterium | reverse complement strand
GAACTGCCTCAGCGCAGATGTCACCATCGGTCCGCGCCAGACTATAGCTTGTTTATCATCTACCAGCATTCCCATCGAGAGAACTTTGATGCCATAGACTTCTATCGGCTCGATGAAGTGCTTATCCTTGATCAAACGCACCGTAGGCCGCTGGCCTTTGATACCTAGCATGGTCGGGATAGATGGCCCGTATATGTCTGCGTCTATGATGCCGACTTTCGCTCCTTGTTTGGACAATGCGATCGCGAGATTGACAGCGACAGTAGACTTTCCTACACCGCCTTTGCCGGAGGCTACGCAAATAATGTTCTTTACACTTGGTAGGACATTGATATTGGGGTTACGATGAGAGGTCACACTGGCGGTCATGGTGATGTCGAGTTCTGCATCCTTGCTTACATATTCATGCACTGCTTTCACGCAGTCATTCTTGATCTTTTCTTTGAGCGGGCAGGCTGGTGTAGTCAGACGCACGGTGAATGACACTTTATTGCCATCCACAGCTATTTCTTCGATCATATTGAGCGTCACGAGGTCCTTCTTCAGATCGGGATCATCGACATGCCTAAGGGCATTCAGTACATCATCTTTGCTTATGGCCATTATCTTCTTAATTGTGTGCTGCGAAATTAATGCATCGCTTCGAGTTATTTATGATTTCGTATAAGTTAATCAGGGAATCAGGAATACAGGAAATCCGTAATACAATCAACCGCAATCAAAACTCCACAATCCTAAATAAAAAAGTCCCCCGATCACTCAGGGGACTTTGGTTATTTCGAATCAGCTATTGATTACTCAGGAGCTTTTTCTTCTTCTGCAGCAGGAGGAGCGAAAAGGTCACCGGCAGCATCCTCTTTAGGAGCTTCCTTCTTAGCCTTTTTTGCTACTTTTTCTTCTACAGCAGGAGTTTCTGCAGCGGCAGCAGCTTCGGCTTTTTCTTCTTTAGCGGCAGCGTCTTTCTTAGCAGATGCTGTATCCATTTTCTCTTTCAGATCGCTCAGAGCACTCAGGTCACCGAGCGTTGATTTCTCGATAGACTTCTGGATCTCCTTTACTTTCTTAGTAGCTGTGGCAGCTTCCTGTTTCTTTTCAGTTTTTACCACTTCTTCGCCCTGGCGTTTAGCATCTTCCCATACACGTGCATGTGAAAGAAGTATACGCTTGTCGTTGCGGTTAAACTCAAGTACCTTGAATGCTACTTTATCATCAGCTGCGAGGTATCCTCCATTTTCTTTGGCAGTGTGCTTCTTAGGAGCATATCCTTCCAGACCGTATGGGAGCAATACAACCGCACCTTTATCATCAGCAGTCATTACGCTAGCCTCGTGGATAGAACCAACCGGGAACACAGTTTCAAAAGTATCCCATGGATCTTCTTCTATCTGTTTGTGACCGAGAGACAGCTTGCGATTTTCGTTGTCGATGTCGAGTACTACTACATCCAGGTTTGCACCGGCTTTAGTAAACTCGCTTGGGTGATTATAACGTTTGGTCCATGACAGGTCAGATATGTGGACCATACCACCAATACCGTCAGTCAGCTCCACGAATACACCATATGGAGTAAGGTTTTTCACCAGACCGGTCACACGAGTACCTACAGGGAATTTCTCAGCGATCTTCATCCATGGGTCTTCAGTCAGCCTTTTGAGTGACAGGGACATCTTGCGCTCTTCGCGGTCGATGGTCATTACGATAGCTTCGTGAGTATCGCCCAGTTTGAAAAACTCGCGGGAGTTGGTCGGAGCTGATGACCAGCTCACTTCTGATACGTGTATCAGGCCTTCTACACCTGGTACGATCTCAAGGAAAGCACCGTAGTCTTCGATATTGACGATCTTGCCTGACACCTTGGTACCTACTTCGATAGTAGAGTCCAGTGTATCCCATGGGTGCGGCTGGAGTTGTTTCAGGCCGAGAGATATACGTTTCTTCTGATCATCGTAGTCGAGTACCACAACATTGAGTTTCTGGTTGAGCGTGAGAACTTCGCTAGGGTGAGAGATACGTCCCCATGATATATCAGTGATATAGAGGAGTCCGTCCACACCGCCGAGGTCGATGAATGCACCGAAATCAGTGATGTTTTTGATAGTACCCTCGAGGACCTGGCCTTTTTCAAGTTTGCCGATGATCTCTTCTCTTTGATTTTCGATATCAGATTCGATGAGGGCCTTGTGAGATACGACTGCATTTTTGATAGCCTCGTTGATCTTCACGACCTTCAGTTCGAGTGTTTTGCCTACATAGATATCATAGTCAGTGATAGGTTTGACATCGATCTGTGAACCAGGGAGGAATGTGTCAAGGCCAAATACATTGGCGATGAGACCACCCTTAGTCTTAGAGCTGATGCGGCCTGTGACCACTTCGCCTGTAGCTGCTGCATTGACGATCTGCTCCCATGCTTTGAGGAGTTTAGCGTTTTTGCGGCTGAGGATGAGATGGCCTTTCTTATCTTCTTTGCTTACTACGTACACGTCGTAAGACTCACCTATCTGGAGTTCTTCCTGATCGCGAAATTCAGACAGAGGCACCAAACCGTCAGATTTGAAACCGATATTGAATACTACGTCAGTGTTTGTGATAGCGACTACCTGGCCTTTTACGATCTGGTTGTCTTCGAGAGTGCGGAGAGTAGAGCCGTAGAGTACATCGTACTCATCGTGCTGAGCTTTGTCGTAGCGGACTACGTTTCTTTTGTCGACTGTCCAGTCAAAATCGTCATGTGCGGTTGGAGCAGGCACGTGAACTGCTTTTTTTTCCGGTTGCGGCGTTTCGGCTGCGGGAGTGACCGGAAGTTCTTGTGTTTCTTCTGACATTATTTCAAACCCTTGTTATTATTTATTCTCAGCCAAGGTACCTGAGTTTTGATCGGTTATGAATTATTAAAAAATCCCTCTTTTTTGAAAAGGGAGTGCAAATATAGCAAAACCAATTAATAATTAATAGTGAATAATGGAATACAAAGGTTTTTAGCCCTAAATACTTATTAAATTAATTGTAAATCAAATACTTATCCTCTGCGACTATGCTTGCCTGCCTTAGGCAGTAAACTCCGAAATGATAACAGTGCTGAGCTTTTGCACCCTTCTCCCTCGGAGAAGGGCCGGGGATGAGGATGTATTGGCTGTTAAAATCCTCCCAGAAGGGAGGATTTAGGAGGGTCGCATTCCCCTCATCTTTCCTAAAATGGTCATCATTATGGTTTGACAGGCTTATCTGAATGCATTAGCATTGCATTATAAATAAATCATTATGACCAGATCATACACTTTACTTCTTGGCTTCGTTATGCTTTTTTCATCATTTGCCTATGGACAAAATGCCACCATCACGACCACAGGCAGGTATATCATTGGGGTCTGTGGTGATACTATCATGCTGCGCGGTGTCAACTATGCTCCCTATAACTGGGGCTATGATAGCTCACAGCATCGCTTTGACCAGATAGCCCAGACAGGGGGAAATGCTGTCCGTATCCCCTGGTATGCGAATAATCCTGCGCCATATTATACAGATGCCCTGTTGGATTCGGCGCTGGGCATGTGCATACGAAATAAAATNNGATCCCCATTCTTGAACTGCACGACCTATCCTGCGATCCGAATACCGCTGATGTCGACACGCTCGTGACCTGGTACACTACACCGGCACGTCTGGCGATTTTCGCCAAATACCAGCACAGCCTGATCATCGATTTTGCTAATGAACTGGGCTTTGTGAACTGGGCTGGTAATACTGCCACCGCACAGCAGGCATATATCACGGCTTATGATTCTGCCATCCACGTCATGCGCCGTGCAGGTGTCATGATACCCCTGATGATCGATGCGCCGGATTGTGGCACGAGCATTGATATTCTAGGAAATGTAGCCTCGGACATCATAAGCAGCGACCCTCTGCATAATATTATTTTCAGTACACATACCTACTGGTATGGCTACGCTAATAATGACTCGATGACGATGCTTAATGACTTCACCGCTGCACTGAGCCATGATTTCCCCCTAATAGTCGGTGAGGTATCTAAATATCAGGACTCGGTAGACAATAGCGGCAATACATACTACTGTCATTATATCGATGACTATACAGCCGTGCTGAACATCTGCAAAATATACAACATAGGCTGGCTGGCATGGAGCTGGGACAATGACCTCTGCACCGTTCGTCAGATCTCTACTGATGGGACCTATGCTAATCTATCTACGTTAGGTCAGGACATAGTAAACAACCCCAGCTACGGCATCACTGCCACATCGAAACTGACCTCATTCCTCAAAAACGGTGCCTGCGCAAATCCAAATGGGATAGAAAGTATCTCAGAACAGAAACCATATCTGCTTTATTATGTCAATGATGCAGCATACATCAGGTCAATGAGCACAGAGCCGCTGACGCTGAATGAATATGATATGATAGGGAGACTATTGGAGAAAGCAGAGCTACAGCCCGGTCAGGCTACACCCTTGGCAAAGACATGCATGGGCATAGTACAGGTGACTAGCGGAAGTCAACAGTATGTGTCAAGATATACGAGTATAACACACTAGACCGCTAGACCCATCCCCTTAGGATAGCACAGATAGTACCTCACCACCGGCTCAGATAGATTTGAGGTGTTGAATTGATCTGAAGCATTGGCTATATCTGTCACGCGGCCATCTGAGGTTAGGATATTGATGCGGTCCTCTGCGGGATTGTAGGCGTGATTGCTTGTAGAGTCTGTCCACACCAGATAGCGGGCATCTTCTTTGCTGATCTTATATTCAGCAGCGGCTTGGGCCACTATTTTCTCCACGGCATCATGATCATATGGCGCATTGCTCATCTGTATCTTAAAGAGCCTGCGGTCAAGAATAGACGCACAGAGAAAACGTAAAATAAAATCATCAGCGTGTCGCCAGTACTTGAGTGCGGACATGATGTCCATATCGTCGAGACGCGAATATAGTTCAAGTACATCTTTATCTTCTATAAAATCTCTTGCTGTCACTGGATGCGTAAAGAAATAATTGAGCGCAGGTGAAGCATCAAGTATTACACCTTTTGCGATGAGTTCCTGAGCGCGCTTTATAGCTTTGATGAGCATTTCCTCTACACAGACCACAGTCTTATGCAGATATACCTGCCAGTACATCAGGCGACGTGCGATGATAAAGTTCTCAATCGAATAGATCCCTTTTTGCTCTATCACCAGTTCATCATCGCTCACATTCATCATCTCGATGATCCGGTCGTAGGAGATGACACCTTCATTCACACCGGTGAAAAAGCTATCGCGCGTCAGATAGTCCAGCCTGTCCACATCGAGCTGGGATGAGACAAGCTGATGGAGGAATTTCTTATGATAAGTTCCCTGAAATATTTCTATCGCCATCGTTAGCTTGCCGCCGAAATGTTCATTAAGACGGTGCATGTATATCCTGGAAATTTCTTCATGCTTCACATCTTTGATGATGATATTTTCCAGTGTATGTGAGAATGGCCCGTGCCCGATATCATGCAGCAGAATGGCCACAAGGGCTGATAATTCCTCCTGCTCTGTGATCTCATGGCCTTTGATCTTTAAAATAGAAATGGCCTTTCGCATCAGGTGAAAAGCACCAAGCGCATGATGGAAACGTGTATGATTGGCCCCGGGATACACATAGGTGCTCAGCGCCAGCTGCTGTATACGCCTGATACGCTGAAAGTACGGGTGCTCTATGATGTCAAATATCAACTCATACGGTATAGTGATAAAACCATGTACCGGATCGTTGAATATTTTGCGCTTATTATTTGCCATGAGAAATTCGAAAATAATAATTTAATGTGCCAATATGCTAATGTGCTAATGAATTACAATAGAAATTATCCTCTCATTAGCATATCAGCACATTAAGAAATTAGCACATTAACTATTTCCTCAATCACTTGTCCATCACTCAATCTGATAAAATAACTCACCTCCCCATTTGTCAGCCAGAAGTATTTTGCCTTGAGAGTGAGATTATACGCCGCTATTTGCATGTAGACTTGCTGATCTATCTTTTCATTTTGGGCTTTGCATTCCACTATAATAAGCGGCTTACTATCGCGATCATACACCACCACGTCAAACCGTTTCTGGGTACCATTGACCTCTATGCCTCTTTCTATAGCGATCAGCGAGGCAGGGTAACCTTTGCTTAACAAATAGTGGATCACATGCTGGCGTACCCATTCCTCCGGTGTCAGTGATACATATTTTTTCCGAACGGGGTCAAACACCTGCTTTACACCATTTTCCTCACGAAACCGGAAATCGTACTGCTCAAATACTACCTTTGTCAACGGGTGTTCATTTAATTAGCTCCAAATTTGCGTATTTAGCGGGAGAAATAATTGTATTCCTGTCAACAGACAACAGTCAACCGCCAACAGATTAATAAGATGAAGACAAAAGAAGAAATAGTCAAAAACTGGCTGCCTCGATACACAGGCCGAGAGCTGGATGACTTTGACAAATACATTCTCATAACCAATTTTGATGGCTATGTCAATATGTTTGCCCAGTGGCATAATGTACAAGTAAAAGGGCTCGACCGTCCTATGAGGTCTGCACGTGCTGAGGGTATCACGATCATCAACTTTGGTATGGGCAGTCCCAATGCCGCTACTATGATGGACCTGCTCTCAGCCATAGAGCCCGAGGCCGTACTGTTTCTCGGTAAATGCGGTGGCCTGAAGAAAAAGAACAACATCGGGGACCTGATACTGCCCATAGCAGCTATCAGAGGTGAAGGAACGTCTAATGACTACTATCCGCCTGAAGTGCCCTCGCTGCCGGCATTTGCCCTGCAGAAAGCGATCTCAACCACTATACGTGACTATTCCCAGGACTATTGGACGGGCACTGTATATACAACCAACCGTCGCGTATGGGAGTGGGATGATGAGTTTAAAGAATACCTGCATAAGATACGCGCAATGGCTATAGACATGGAGACTGCGACGATATTTATCACAGCATTTAAAAATGAGATTCCTGCAGGCGCGCTGCTGCTGGTGTCCGATCAACCAATGATACCCGAAGGCGTGAAGACCGAGATCGGCGACTCAATGGTCACCAGCAAATTTGTAGAGATGCACCTCAAGATAGG
>PLSN01000222.1 GCA_003165135.1 Bacteroidota bacterium | reverse complement strand
GCTTTAAATCCGCATTTCCCTTTGGACCAGGGATCATCTGTCAGTGGCATTATACCTATGTTGAACTTCAGCAGATCGTCTATTTCAGTGCCTTTGGACCACTTGATATAGTTCAGTGACCTTAGACTGAATGAGGGAGGTGAATTTGAAATGACCGTGAAAATGAAATCATATTTCTGCTCCAGCTTCTGCAGTACCGGTACTATCGCATCCAGATATTGAATGGTCGAATGTGTACCCGTCCAGCCTATTGTCAGCTTAGGTGTATGCTGATCTTTGATACGGTTATGATATCTGTCGGTATCAATAGTTGTTGGATTTACTATTACGTTATCGTTGAATTGGCGAGCATAGTCTGCCAGATAGTCATTGCCACATGATATCTTGTACGACCATCTGCATATCGCACTTACTTTGCTGTGCCATTTTAACCCTGCTGCGATCCGATTGTTGTCGGATGTGTTGGGTAGCCATATAGCATCGTCGAAATCATAAATGATCTTCTTTTTTAAGATATTTGCGATGATCCATTCAAATACAGGAGGTCCTATAGGTGCTGCCTCCCGATGAATGAATACAAAATCATAACCCGACATGCTGAATACATCTCCGATCCGACGTACGAAACCGGCTGCGATCTTTAGTGCTTTTTGAACGTATCGACCGGGCTTATAGAGAATATTCCATGCATCAATATCCAAAAAGGAACTGAGGTGGTACTGAAAACCGTTTTTGGTCAGGATGTCTAAGTACTGCTCGTATCTGAAACGCTGGGACGGCGCCTCACCAAAGGGATATGGGATAATAAAATAGATCTTCTTCATTCTATATGGGAGTTGACTTATTCTATGGTCGTATATCTTTTTTGATTTTACATCCATTGATATCGTCTGACCAATTTGCTCCCGTAATATAGTTTTTTCCGGCGTCTGTATAGCAAAGAAAGCAAGGGCGGAATTAATCTTTTCCGATATTGATCCGCTCTAAAAAAGCTTTGACACCCGAATTGAAACGTTTGATACTGCCTACGGCGCCTTCGGTGTTTACATATATAGTGTTATGCTCAGCCGCTGTTTGTTCGGCGGGACGATCTACGGTGTAGTAATATGTGGCTATTGATTTTCTGTTGATCCCTTCAGGCGCATTGAGTGGTTTAGGGTGGCCGTGAAAAGAAATTTCACTGGTCTCAAATATAACACAGCGATTCAGGATAGGGGCAAACTTTCCTATGAGGTCCATTTTGCCTCCGCTCAGGTCCCATAGTTCGAGATTACCTTCGTATTCATCTTTCCAGTCCTTATTCATATAGACCAGTACATTCATCCTGCGATGATATTTAGTAGTGGGGTGAATATTATAATCCACATGCACATTGAGGAAGGCGCCCTTGACTGACTGATGCAGTCCGCCGCCAAAAAGTTCATCATCTCCCAGTACGCCTTCTATACCTGTAATCTGTTCTAGCCATTTAGTAAACTCTTTAGAGTTCATTTCACCAAAAACCTCATCAAAAATGCTTCCCTTTTCAAATTTCGTCTTGGCAAATTTGTTCTTTTGATCGATGTATGTGGTACCATCCCATTTGCCATCTTGGATTGTCGGATAGCTGTCATGGATCAGGTCCGCCTTGTCAGGATAAAAAAAGTTTTCAAACATTACATATCTGAAAGGCTTTTTGGGGTCATTAAAATCGGCTTTTATGCTTTGCTGACGCCTGGTCAGGCTATCAAAATCTATGTATTTCATATTAAGATATTTTGCTCGCAAAGATAGTGAAATGCTATATAATCAGGTTGTTGTTTTCCACTAATCCAAAAGCTTTTTGTATACATCCATGTACTCTTTTACCCCTACCTCCAGCGAAAAGTAGTCAGTAGCACCATCAATGATGGCTGTATGATTAAAATCATGTACAAGCAGTTCGGAAACCGCTTTTTCATATCCCACTGTATCAAATGTGTCTACTACTATCCCGGAATGATATTTTCTGACTATCCAGTCCGTATCACCCACATTTGAGTTGCATACTACCGGGATGCCCATAGACATGAGCTCGCCTTGTTTGATCGGCGAGGACCCTTTTTTAGAATAGGCGGGCTTGATAAAGAAAATGGAAGCATCAGACAGGGATATATATGTGGGGACTTTCTCAAATGATGAATGAACTATGATCACTGTATTCTTATCGATCCCTTTTGCAGCTACTTTACTCATTATGCCTTCTTCGGGATCATTTGTCACAAAAAGTAGCTTTGCATTGCTCTTTTTGGTCAATAGGACCCTAAAGAAATCCAGCATTTCCTCCAGCATATACCAGGTGCCCAGTGAACCTAAATAGGAAAGTATATAATCAGCGTCTTTCAAGTTCAGTTCAGCTTTTAGTTTTTCCTTGAGGACTGTATCGACTTTGCTTTGAGAAAATTTCTCCATATCCACGCAGCAGGGTATGACACTAATATGCACAGGGTTGTTGGAAATATTGCGCCAGGAGTGGATCTCTTCCTGAGCTGCATGTGTCAGTGTGATGACCTCGTCAGCATTTTCGAGAAAATCCTTTTCCTTTTTCTTAAAGAAAAGATATATGGTTTTAAAAAGCGGGTTACTCAGTTTCCAAAGGTTCCCATCTATGCGCTCATCCGCCCAAAAGCCACGCATGTCAAAAATATATTTGACATTGAATTTGCGCTTGAGATCCAGAGCTACCAGCGAGGTCATATATGCTCCACGCGCATGTACCAGTACATATGGTTTCTTGAGGTAGATCTCCTCTGCTTTTCTTTTTAATTTGACGACATCATATATGGTAGAGAACACCGGCGGATTTTTGGTATATGCCAGTGGTACCCATTCTATGCCATGGTCAGAACATATGGACTCGATGAGGGTTTTATATTTTTGATATTTATCGGGCTTTTCGAAACTCAGAATGGTAAAATTGTACCCACCTTGTGCAGCGAGGTTTATCAGATAAGGCAGTACCTGAGATTGCCCCAGTGGATCGGTCATACCATCATACGACAAGTAGAGGACATGTTTATTTGCCTTATTCATATCAAAAATGGCGTTGTCATTGTGCGTTCCATTTGTGGAGTAATATTAAAACCCATATCCTGTTAAATAAATAATCTTCGCCTTTTTCAAAACGGCCGACTATTTTTTTGACCTCTTCATATTTTACAAATCCTGCATTTTCGATGCCCCCTTTTGAAAGGTAATTATCTATCAGAAACTTAAGGTCTGTGTGCAGCCATTTGGAGAGAGGGATCGAGAAACCCTTTTTGGGCCTGTCAAATAACTCTTTAGGTACATAGCTATATAGCACTTCTTTGAGCAGGTACTTGCTTACATTGTCGCGTAGTTTCAGGTTTTCGTCCAGATTGAGGGCAAACTCAACTAGCCTGTAATCAAGAAATGGCGTACGTGCCTCCAGTGAAAATTGCATGCTGGCGATATCTACCTTGACCAAAAGATCATCTTTGAGATAGTTTTTGATATCAAAGAGTGCTTGTTCTTCTTTGGCAGATAGTTTTCTCTTCAGATCATGAAATTCCTCATCAAACTGCAATGGCCAGATATACTGATCATGCAGCATGGTATGCAGCTCTCGCTCTGAGAAAAAATATTGTTCCTGAGAAAAAATATGGCTTTTTAATCTTTTCTCATCCATATAGTCAAACAGGCTAGCGGCCCGCTTGTATTTATTGCTGAGCTTACTGAGTGACTTGCCTATCGGCGACCGGAATGTTTTTAGAAGCGGGTTTTTCTGAAACCGATCTGCCCAGACGTATGCACCATACCCCATAAAAAGTTCGTCACCTCCATCTCCTGATAGCGCCATTGTGACTTGCTGACGGGCCAGCTTAGAGACCAGCATAGTAGGTATAGCCGATGAGTCTGCATATGGTTCGTCATATGCAGTCATCATTTTTTCGACCATCTCCAGAGAGTCCCGCTCGGAGACGACAAATTCATAATGGTGAGTTTTTAAGTATTTCGAAACACTACGGGCAAATTCAGATTCATTCATCTTCTCGTCTTTGACACCGATAGAGAATGTCTTTATGGAATCAGTCGATATATTCTGGGCAATGGCTGCGACAGTGCTGGAGTCGATGCCTCCGCTTAGAAAAACACCAAATGGCACATCGCTTATCATTCTGTATCGTACTGAGCTTTCCAGTAGCTCGTTCAGTTGTTTTTTTGCCGTTTGAAAATCTGTAACCTTATCAGCGGTGATCTTGTCTTCGGGTTTCCAGTAGCTGGTCACTACCATTTTGCTGTCGCGGATCACCGCATAGCTGCCTGCCCGTAGCTTGTGAATACTATTATAGATCGTATGGGGCTCGGGGATATAGCCGGAGTTGAGAAAGGTATAGACGCTTTCTTTTTTTGTGGTCTTGGTGCGGTTTATTTCCTCCAGGGTGAGCAGGGCCTTGATCTCAGATGCGAAAACGAAATCATTATTCTGCCAGTAGTACATGACAGGTTTGATACCGAGCCTGTCACGAAATACATAAATGACCTGATCGCGGCTGTCATAGATCACGATAGCAAACATGCCATTGAGAAGATGGACAAAATCCACCCCTTTTAAGATGAACGCCTCCAGGATCACTTCTGTATCTGAGGTGGTGTGGCATTTGATATTAAGCTGCTCAGCTATCTCGCGGTAGTTGAATACTTCTCCATTGAAACAGATATAATACCTGCCGCAGTGCGACTGCATAGGCTGATTGGCTGCGGTACTCAGGTCCAGGATACTCAACCTGCGGTGGCCCAGTCC
Organism: Bacteroidota bacterium; assembly: GCA_003165135.1. Lineage (GTDB taxonomy): Bacteria > Bacteroidota > Bacteroidia > Chitinophagales > LD1 > UBA1941. Next base: position 1,502 of record PLSN01000222.1, on the reverse strand, counting down.
AACCCCGCTCTCAGGGTCCATATAGAAGCCATCTGCATCAGGCCCTCTGTGAGCGATGCGATCGGTCATTCTTTTTAGATCAGCATCTGAGAATTTTTTATTGAATGAGTAAAATCCGGCTATTCCGCACATTTTTTTGCTTACTGAGTTTTAACTGTGAAATGGATGCGGTGCCTGAGCCAATGCTGCAAAAGGGTGATAATCGCCCTTCAGTCCGATAGGTGTCTGGTGCCTGATGTCGTGTACTATTTTGATCGAAGGCATGGCTTCCATCAACCCAAATCCGTTTCCTTTTAATATTTCTTCATAGCTTCTGGTATGCAAGTCAGCAAATCCGTCACTGAATTCTATTTCCCTGCCCTCGATACTCATAGACCTGTATGTCCTTTTGCCTTGTGCCCTTAGCTCGGCGGGGATAGTATCTGCATTTATACTGAGAAACCAGCGTACTCTCGCCCTATCGAACTCCAGATAGCCTGCTGCCCTGTCGTGTGTGTGAATATGAACTACATTCTGTTTGACCTCGCCGAATATCCATGATAGCATATCATAGAAATGTACGCCGATATTTGTAGCTATGCCGCCGGATTTGGACTGGTCGCCTTTCCAGCTCGTATAGTACCAATGGCCTCTGGAGGTGATATAGGTCAGGTCAAATTCAAATACTTTATCCTTAGGTGCACGGGCCACTTCTTCCTTTAGCGCGATGATAGCGGGATGCAGCCTGAGCTGGAGGATATTGTAGACCTTCTTTCCCATCTCAGTTTCCATCTCTCTGAGGCTATCTATATTCCAGGGATTAAGGACCAGCGGTTTCTCGCAGATCACATCAGCCCCATTTTTCAGGCCGAAACGTATATGCGCATCATGCAGGTAGTTTGGTGTACATACCGAGACATAATCAAGGGCTACATTGCCCCGGATCAGCTTGTCAATATACCTGTCAAAACGCTCAAACTCCACAAAAAAATCGGCATCAGGAAAATAACTGTCAATGATCCCTACGCTGTCAAATTTGTCCAATGCGGCGACGAGATTATTTCCGGTGTCTTTGATGGCTTTGAGATGCCGTGAGGCAATATATCCTGCAGCTCCTATTAATGCGAAATTTTTTACGGCCATTATCGTTGTTCTGTATGCGTAAATTTAGGTAAAAATAGCGTATTAATTGTTTAACCACACTAATAGCGGTCTTTCTAATAGTAGCGGCAATGTAGTTAAAGCCCCCAAATAACTATAAATTAATGATGGGCTGATTGTTTTTAGAGTTAAAATTACCTTAAAACTCATTCTGAGTGTACAAAATACCACTCAGGTTAAAAATGATTTGAATTTGACTTTATTTAAGGACACAAACCATAGGGCTATTGAATTAATTTGTCTATTAAAAATTCAGGACTTTATCTATTTTCAATTTATATTCAATATAATTGTGACAGTCTTTGGGGTTGGGATATAGGCATTAGTTCTGACCAAAAAATGGTTGCTTTGTCCGCGATATT